>NZ_BAEV01000084.1 GCF_000246895.1 Clostridium arbusti SL206
ACACGTAGTATAACAATAAAGCCCTATACTATGGGGCTTTATTGTTTTTATTGTTTTTTTATCTTTCTACTCTTCTATCTCTATCTCTTCCTAAAAAAGAAATTGAGTATAAACCAGCTATACCAACTAGGGCGTAAATAATTCTTGTGAAGGTAGACATATCACCAAATAAAGAGGCAACCAAGTCAAATCTAAAGAATCCTATTAAACCCCAGTTTATAGCACCTATTATAACCAATACAAGTGAAATAATATCTAAAGTTTTCATAATAAAGCTACATCTCCTTTATTGAAATTTACAAATTTATTATGTGTAGTTTTTATTAAATTATAACTTTAAAATAAATTATACTTAAAGTATGGCTATTTAGGACTAAAATATACTTTAATTGGCATATACTCTCTCAGGATTAATATATGTACTATTAAAACTGTATATTTCTGTCTATTGGCTGTGATAAAGATATAAAGGTACTAGTTCTTTGAACACCATCTATTACTTGTATCTTTGTCATAAGAAGATCTTGCAAATCTCCTATACTTTTGCATATTACTTTTGCAAAAATAGAGTAATCTCCAGTAGTATAATGAAGCTCAACAATTTCTTTGATACCCTTTAAAGCTTCTAGTGCACCAAGGTAAGAAGTAGCTTTATCAAGATATATTCCAATAAAACAACATACATCATAACCTAATTTAGAATTATCAATGATAAGCTTTGTACCTTTGATAATTCCAAGGTCCTCCATTTTTTTCATTCTTACATGGATTGTTCCACCACTTACATGACATTGCCTTGCAATTTCAAGATAAGGTGTTCTTGAATCTGTAACTAAGATATCTAATATTTGAATATCAAGTTCATCTAAACCACTAATATTAAAATTCATATAAATCAACTCCTATAATTAACAATCAACAATATTATATCAAATAAATTGATAAATTATCAAAACAAAATTGAAAAAACTTTGATAAGTTTTACTTTTTCTAAATATTGAACCTAAAAATTATTAATATAATAAAAAAATGCATATATATTATTATTATTGTACTTGTTGTGGGAAATATATACATATAATTTTAGATTTTTTGTTATAGTTTTAATTAATAATGAAATGTTGTATAATTATTTCATTGAGTATATAAATTGTTTTGGAGGACGACAATGTTTTTAAATGAGAGAAAGTCTAAGATAAATATTGACACAAATATGTTAAAAAAGTACAAAATGGATAAAATAGCCTATTTTGATATTGAAACTACTGGATTTGATAAAGAAGATGATGTAATCATGCTTATATCATTAGGGTGTTTTTTAGATAAAGAATCTTTTTATATAAAACAGTATTATGCAGAAAATATTAAAGAGGAAAAGAATATACTTATTCAATTTAAACAGGACATAAAAAAATATAGTGCATGGTGCTCTTACAATGGAAAAGCCTTTGATGAGCCATTTATAGTAAATAGAATGCTGAAAAGCAATATAAGTAATTTTATTCCACCGGCAGAACATGTAGATCTATACAGGCTTATAAGGCCATATTATAAACAACTTGGAATGGAAAGATGTAATTTAAAGAGTGTAGAAAAATACATAGGGATAAATAGACTAGACAAAATAGATGGTGGCATGAGTGTGGAATTGTATAATAAATACTTAAGGACTAATGACGAAAAATTAAAAGATACAATAATGCTTCACAATTATGAAGATGTATTGAATTTACCTAAAATATTCAGAGTGGTTTTTGATATAGAAAATTCTTCAGAAGTGGTAAGAGACCATAGTATAACAGAAAAGCAACTTAGATATCTAAAGTTTTTGTTAAATAAGAACAATATGGATATGGATACACCACTAGAAAGAATATCTAAAAAAGCGGCATCTAAAGTGATTGATTTACTTTTAAAAGGCAACTGTGAGGTTGATGAACTTTTAGATATAATTAATAATAGCTACTAATAGTTTCTGCAATCAATGGCGATATTATAGCAAAGACTATCCTAAGGCTATAGTTTTAGGACAATCTTTGTTATCTTTATGTGCATATAAATATATCACTTTTTTTTATTCTGTATTTTATGGTGGGGGCAATTAGAAGAACAGCTTCCACAATTACAACCACCATTAGCAGACTTGTTTTTTAGATTCCTATATAGTATAAAAACAGCGCTTCCTACAATACCAGCAGCTATTATTATTTCATAAATCATCATATATCACCTCGAAGTATTAAAAAATTATATTTATTAATAGTGTTATTTATTATCTATATTTTATTCATATGAAGATATATGACAAAATGCTATAATTTTGCTGATAATAATTAAGGCATCTTCAAATAAATAACTAGTCAGTATACTAGTCTATTTTGAATTATACTACGTTAACAGAACCTTCTGATAGCACCACTATCATCAGAACCTGTTTCCTCGTATAATTCAAAATAGACGTCGCATCTTTGACTTGTTATTTATTTTCACATGCCTAAAGTGGTATAATTGTGAACATAATAGTATTTACTAGCATTTAGAGGAGGGGATAATATTGCCTTTGGATTCAAATAATACATATAATAACAGAAGATATAAATATGAATATGAAAAGAGAATGAAAAAACGTGTTAAATTTGAACTGCAAATATTTTACCCAAGACTAAATAATAAAAGTATTAATTATGGAAATGATGATAAGACACCAATATTAAAGGCTGTGAATATATCAGAAACGGGAATATGTTTTAAAAGTAAGATATCTATGAAAAAGGGAGACTTTTTAAATTTTCTTATGAAGGTAGGGGAAACACCATCCTTTTGGTGTTTGTCCATAGTAAGATGGGTTGCTATAGATGATTCTTATTTTTTCTACGGATTGGAGTTTCTATCCTTATCTATGAATCAAATACTGTGTATAAGAAATTATATAGAAGAAATAGAATAAATTATTGGTAGCAGATGGAGTTTTTTTATTCCATCTGCTACCAATAATTTATTCTAGAGACTCAAGCTATGAGTCACTTACTCTTTTCTTTAATTAACCCTTTTCTGTAGGCTATAAGAAGCATTTTTAAATCGTCTAATTGTTGATGAAGGGTTATACCTATATCAGTGTCGGCCACTCTTTTTCTTGCGGTAACATGTTCTAATACTAATTTTGTGGAAAGTATATCCGTTTCTTCTTTTATGGCCATTTCTGTAGATTCAAAGGGTTGATGAGATATAAGCTGAAGACCAAAGGAATTATAGATCAATGTATAGCCGGCAATTCCAGTTTTGCACTGATAAGCTCTTGAAAAACCTCCATCTATAACCATTAATTTTCCATTTGCCTTTATAGGACTCTCACCATTTTTCTTTTCTACAGGTACATGACCATTAATTATATGGGATTCCTCAGGGCTTAGTCCAAATTCTATTAATATCTTATTGCAAATTTCCTCATTATCTCTAAAATCATAGTAAGGATCTTTTTTTTCATAATGAGTTTCTTTATCTTTAATAAAATATCTTTCAAAAGTGGCCATTTTTTCTTTACCGAAAAGAGGAGATAAAGGTCCTGTCCATAAGTACCACATTATGTCCATGGCATATTGTCTTTCACTTGAATTATGCATATGTAAAAAGCCTTTTCTAATAATCAGTTCTAAATTGTCCAAAAGAGCTTTTCCACTATATTCTTTTCCATGAAGTTTTACTTTTTTAAAGTTTCCATCTTTATCTAAGGGTATGCATCCATGGTACAGAAGATTAGAATTAAAATTTAAATATAGACTTCCATTTGAAAATAAAAAACGAACATGTTTGTTTAGTTTTTCACTATTAATAAATGAGAACTTTAATTTTTCCATTAGTTCTATTTCCTCAGGTATAAGTTTATATGGATCTTCTGGATCAATTGTTGGAAAGTTCGTATCAGTAATTTTATATGATTTATCCAAAATATTAATATAGCCTTCTTTGTAGTTGATTTTATCTAAAAATAATCTTTTATCCATATTGAATTCAGGATGTCTTGAAATAATTTTCTTTTCAAGTTTGAATTGTATTATTGCTATAGCTTTATGCATTTCGGATATAAGTTTAATTTCTTTTAAGCTATAGCTACTTTCACCATCAAACTTAGGTAAGAAATTTTCGCAAGGATCATTTTTATAAAATTCCATTGCAAAGGTAGCTAAAGGAAGAATATTTATTCCATATCCATTTTCTATAGTATCAAGGTTTGCATATCTTGTACAAATTCTTACTACGTTTGCAATGCATACCTCAGAACCAGAGGCTGCTCCCATCCAAATTATATCGTGGTTTCCCCACTGAATATCAACGGAATGGTAATTTACTAAAGTATCCATAATTATATCTGCTCCTGGGCCTCTGTCAAATATGTCTCCAATTATGTGCAGTCTATCTATAACCAATCTTTGTATTAGATTGCACAAAGCAATTATAAATTCTTTCGCTCTATCTATATCAATTATAGTTTTTATAATTTCTCCATAGTACTCATGTTTATCTACTCTGTCTGGTTCCTCGTGTAAAAGCTCTTCTATGATATAGGAAAAATCTTTTGGAAGTGCTTTTCTAACCTTTGAACGTGTATATTTTGAGGAAACATATCTACATATTTCAATTAACCTGTATAGTGAAATTTTATACCAGTCATTTATATTTTTTCTTGTTTTAAAACAATGTCCAATTTTTGCTCTGGATAATATATAAGCGTAGCCAAACTTTTTTTATCACTTTGTGTTAAGGTATTGCCAAATACATCTTCGATTTTTTGCTTGATTACACCAGAAGCATTTTTTAATACATGTATAAAAGGCTCGTACTCACCGTGTATATCCGTAAGAAAATGTTCTGTACCCTTAGGAAGATTTAAAATTGCCTGTAGATTTATTATTTCAGTAGAGGCTTCGTTAATAGTTGAGTATTGTCTAGAAAGCAAATTCAAATACTTTAAATTGTTTTTAGTTTTACCATTCAATACAGTTTCATCAATCATAGATTAGAATTCCTGCCTTTCTATTTAAAAATTTATAGTACATTCAATATCGTTTACATATTATTTTATCACAATACTATTAAATAATATGCTATTATTTTTATTAAAAAATCATATAAAATTTACGGGTGCATAATGACTTATAATACTATGAATATATGTAAAAATATGGTATCATAAGTGAGTGATTGAATAAAAATTGACATAATGTTTATATCTTAAATGCTATTTATGAAATATAATAGAATTTATGTAGCATGTCATAGAAAGGAAAGTATTTATGAAGAACATAAAAGAAAAATTTGGATTTTCGATTATAAATAAAATTATGGATAAATACATTGATTATATATTTTATACTCTATTTACAATTGCTTTATTTGTAGCCTTTATATACGGCTTTAGTTTTAAGATTATGAATGATGGATTTTGGCACATAAAAGTTGGAGAATACATAGTAAAAAATAAAGCCATTCCGTACCATGATATATTCTCTTGGTATGGAATTTCTAAGGATCTCAAATGGACTAGTCATGAATGGCTCTTTGGTGTTATCTCATATTTAATTTATTCTATTGATGGGTTTATGTCTGCGGCTGTATTTATGGGAATATTAAACACACTAATTGCTCTGTGCCTTTATATATTCTTAAAAATTAGAAGTAAAAGTAAATGGATAGCTCTTCTATGTATGAGTTCTTACATAGTTATGTTTGGCAATGAAGCTTCCCTTGCCTATAGGCCTATAGTTGTGTCTTTGTTATTAATACTTATTACATGTATTTTACTAGAAAAAAGAAAATATATAGCGGCTTTGGTTATAGTTGTTGTGGGAATAAACATTCACGGTGGTGTTTATCCTATATATATAATTGTCTTTGCCTACTATACTTTATTTAAAAATTATAAATATTTCATAGCAGTACTTATGGGTATTTTTATAAATCCATATATATACGGTATATATTTATATACTATCAAATCAATGAATGAGATGGATTTGCAAAAACGATATATAAACGAATGGAAAATCACTCAGATATATGATTTAAAAGTGTCGCTTACAATAATAATTTTTATTGTATTTATTTATATCTTTGGTAAGGTAAAATTAAAGGATATTTTATTTTCAGGAAGCTTTATAATATTAGCTATTTCTTCTGTGAGACAAATTCCATTTTTACCTATTTTGGCACTGCCGATAGTATGTCCATACATAAAGCCTGCATTAAATGAATTTAACAGAATATATGTAACAAATAATAAAGCTTTAAAATATGTTAAGTTAAGAGTAAAATTCATTAGGGGTAATTTGATAAAAAATATAATGATTATAGCTATAGAACTAATATTAATTGTGCCCAATGTATTATATTGTTATGATTTTTTTAAAGATGGAGCTCACATATTTAAAATAGAGCCTTCAGATTGCCCTATATATGCAGTGAATTATATAGATAAACATCCTGAAATAAAATATAGTCATCTTTTAAGTCATTATAATGATAGTCAGTATCTTATTTTTAGAGGAATCCCAACTTTTGTAGACAGCAGAGCGGATTTATTTTTGCCAAGCTTTAATAAGGATACAAATGCATTTTATGATTTTATGCATTCATTTATAGATTTATATGATCCAGAAGACCTTATTAACAAATATGATATAAAGTATATATTAGTAAATAAGTCCTATTCAATTTATGAAGTTATAAGTAAGTATGAAAATTTATCTGTAGTCTATCAGGATAATGATTATTGTATTTTTAAAGTGAATTATTTTATAAATAATACCTATTAAAGTTTTATGTAGTATTTTTATTAGTACTATATTAGGATATAATAATAATAGAAATAATAAATAGCATAAGGCATATTCAAATAAATAACTAGTCAGTATGCTAGTATATTTTGAATCCTACTGCGTCAGCAGAACCCTCAGATAGCCTACTATCCTTGGAACCTGCTTACTTGTTGGATTCAAAATATTCGTCGCATCTTTGACTTACTATTTATTTTCACATGCCTAAGTTTTTGTTTCAGAAAGAGTGGTATATTGTGATTATAAGAAATAACACCATAAAGGTTGAAGAAATTGATAAGAATATAGTATTAGAATTGGAAAACAACAATGAATTGTATAAAGATGCTCTGTTTTTTGATTTAGAGCACTACGTATACAAAAAGCCTATATGTATAGGGGTATTTGGTTGCTGTTATTATGATAGGGACAAAAAAGAGATAATTGCAACTCAATATATGATAGAAAGTAAAAAGGATGCAGAAGCCATTATTCCAATGGTAGAGGACTACTTTATTAAATATAAAAAAGACTACGGTAAAAAATATATTGTTACCTTCTCTGGAAATAATGATTTTACGGTACTAAGATATTTATTCAAAGAAGAGAATATAGATTTTGATATAGATTCAGAGTTTATACACATAGATCTGCAGAAGCAGTATGAAAAAGAGAAAAAAGAGGGAATAGGACTTAAAAATCTTGAGAAGATCTTTGAAATCGAGAGGGAAGGTGCGCTTATAAGCGGCTCTAACCTAGCAAAGACTATAAGTAAGATTATAAAGGATAAGGAATACTTCTCAAGGATGCCTAAGGAGAAAAAAGATAAAATACTTTTATACAATGAGCAGGATGTAGTGAGTTTATTCTATATAATGACTAATTGGAAGAAGTATATATAAAATTATCAAAGAAGCAAATTTAAAGGATAAAATTTAAAGTTTAATTATGATATAAAAAAATTATATAATAAATTGTAAATATGTATAAATTAAATAGAGTTTAAAAATGTATTATGATATAATTGTGTTGAAAAGATATGAATCATAAAAAGTTTAACAATATTATAGATTTAACTATTGTTTGTTAATGAATTTAAACCTTTGGAGTTACCAATTCCACTAGGTTTAGAAGGAATTTTATGGACAAGTTTTTTATATATAATTACTAATGAAAATATAAGATCAAAGTGTAAAATTTAACAGCATAGAACCTAGAAATGAAGGTGCGTAATATGGCATTTGATAAGAAGAGAATCGGCGATTTATTAGTTGATTCAGGAAAGATTACAGAAGAGCAGCTTCAAATAGTATTGAAGAAACAAAAGGCAACGGGAAAGAGAATAGGGGAACTTTTAATTGAAGAAAAGTTTTTAAGCCAAGATGATGTAATAGATATTTTGGAGATACAAAATGGTATTCCTAGAGTATACATGGAAATGACTAATGTGGATAAAGAAGCTATACAAGCTGTACCAGAAAGCTTAGCTAATAAATATGTGCTAATACCTATTAAAATAAAGGATAATATAATCCATGTAGCTATGGCAGATCCACTGAATATGTTTGCTTTAGATGATGTTAAAATAGCATCAGGCTATGAAGTGGAACCATTACTTGCCACAAAAGATGAAATACTAAAGTCTATAGACAAGTACTATTCTAGTCAGTATATTCAAAAGGCTGCAGAGGATTTAACTAAAGAACATAAGGCAGCACCTCAAAAGGAAAGTCAACAAATAGAAGATGAAGTTAAAAATGCACCGGTGGTAAGGCTTATTGATTCAATAATTAAGAATGCATCAAAAGCTGGAGCTAGTGATATACATATAGAGCCCTTTGAAAAATATGTGAGAATAAGATATAGGATTGATGGAGAGTTAAAAGAGGTATTAAAATCTCCAAAGGAAACACTAGGAGCATTAATTGCCAGAATAAAAATACTTGCAAACTTAAACATAGCTGAAAAAAGGGTACCACAGGATGGAAGAATTATTACTGAATTTGAAGGAAGTAAAATAGACCTTAGAGTTTCAATGATTCCAACCATATTTGGTGAAAAGGCAGTTATAAGAATTCTCAGCAGAGAAAATTTTATAATTGGTAAGGGGAAATTAGGACTTAATGAACTGGAAATGGAACAGATTAATAGCATGGTAAAGGTGCCCTACGGAATAATTCTTGTCAGTGGTCCTACGGGAAGTGGTAAATCTACCACTTTATATTCAATACTAAATGATCTGAATGAAGAAACTAAAAATATTATTACAGTAGAAGATCCTGTAGAATACATGATGGAAGGTATAAATCAGGTTAACGTAAATGCAAAGGCGGGACTCACCTTTGCATCAGGTTTAAGATCCATATTGAGGCAAGACCCCGACATTGTAATGATTGGAGAAATAAGAGATAACGAAACAGCAGAAATTGCCATAAGAGCAGCTATAACAGGACATCTTGTTTTAAGTACCATACACACAAATGATGCTCCATCTTCAGTTATAAGACTACTGGATATGGGAATAGAGCCTTATTTAGTGGCTTCAGCATTAGCTGGAATAGTATCTCAAAGACTTGTAAGAAAAATTTGTCCACATTGCATGGAACAATATGAAGCTACAGAATATGAGAAAAAGCTTTTAAATATGGATTCAAGTAAACCTATAAAATTAAATAGGGGAAAAGGCTGTGACTATTGTGGTGGTTCTGGATATCTAGGAAGAACTGGTGTATATGAAATAATGGAAATATCTAGACAACATAGAGAATATATTATGAGTAATAAGAATACAGATGAGCTTAGGGACTTATGTATTAAAAAGGGTATGAAAACCTTAAGAAATTCCTGTATAGATTTAGTTCTAAAAGGTACCACAACTACAGAGGAGTTAGCTAAAATAGCCTATTTAAAAGAGTAAAATAGTTTAAGTTAAAATCTATTCTCAAGAAGGGGGAGGATAGTTAATGCCTACATTTCAATATGAGGCTAAGACAACTAGGGGTAACATAGTAAAGGGAAAACTTGATGGAGCAGATGAAGAGGCCATAGTTGAAATACTAAGACGTAAAGACCATTATCCTATAAAGATTGTGGAATACAAAGAGGGTTTCAATGTAAATTTATCTGAATATCAAAAGGTTCCAATGAAGGACATATCCATATTTGCAAGACAGTTTGCAGTGGTTTTACAAGCTGGCATTACTATTTTAAGAGCTATAGAAATACTTAAAGAGCAATCTGAAAATAAGAAATTAAAGAGAATACTATCAGAAGTGTATGAAGAAGTTCAAAAGGGTAATAGTCTTTCAGATTGCATGGGTAAGTATAAGGATTTCCCTAAAATGTTTATAAGTATGATTGCAGTAGGAGAGGCCAGTGGAACACTGGACAGTATAATGGAAAGAATGGCAGGTTACTATGATAAAGAGTACAGGCTTAGACAGAAAATAAAAAGTGCTGTAACCTATCCAATTATAGTAAGTGTATTCGCATTTTTAGTTGTTGCAATGTTGGTAACCTTTGTACTACCAAGATTTGTTGTAATGCTTGATAGTCTTGGAGTTAAGGAATTGCCATTGCCTACAAGAATAGTTATGGGGACGAGCAGTATACTTCAAAATTATTATTTACTAATTATTTTAATTGTAATTGCAATTATAGTTGTAGTAAATAGATTATTAAAGACTAAAAAAGGCACTATAGCACTGGATACATTTAAAATGAAAGTACCTATGTTTGGAAGTATATATAAAAAAATAGTTACAGCTAGATTTGCAAGAACCTTTGGAATACTTGTTACCAGTGGACTATCAGTAATGGAGAGTATTTCTATAAGTAAAGACGTTGTTGGAAACGTGGTAATAAAAAATGTGCTGGATATTCTAGAAGAGGACATTAAAAAAGGTGAAAGCCTTGGAGAAAGCCTAAAAACAAGTAATGTTTTTCCTCTTATGCTATCTCAAATGATTAAAATAGGAGAAGAATCAGGAACCCTAGACTATGTCCTTGATAAAACAGCAGAATTTTATGACGGAGAAGTGGACTCAGCTACAGCACAAATTGCCGTAATGGTGGAACCACTAATAATAATAGTCCTTTCAGTAGTAGTTGGTTTTATAATAATATCTGTAATATTACCTATATTCAATATTTACAATGCTATGGGATAAGGGTGCTTTGTACATAATTATGCTTAATATAGGCAGAGTTATTGGATTTACAAGTGTAGTTTTATATAAACTGAAAATTAGATCGGTTATCTAAGTACGCAGTCATGTTATCTTCACTTGTAAAAGATGAGGATTTACAGTGGCTAGTCATCAGATAAATAAAAATTATTTAGGAGGTGTTTTTTATGACAAATGAATTGATATTAAATTCAAACAACATAGGGGTAAACACAGAAAAGAAATCATTAACAAAAAAGAAAAAGAAAGGCTTCACATTGGTGGAACTTATTGCGGTAATTGCTATACTTGCTATATTGGCGGCTATTATTGTACCGAGGGTAGCTAGTTATACTGGTAAGGCAACTACGTCTAGATACTTAGCAGATGCAAGAACTTTAGCAGGTGCAATTGAAACTTATAATGCTGATCCTGATAATGCAACTACCCAGATTAAAACTGATGATGATTGGACTAGTACTGATGTAACGGGTAAGTTATCACCTAAATATATACAAAATGTACCAACTAATAGTGCCGAAATTACTGCAATAGGAAAGACATATACAACTTTACTTAGTTATATTTCGACTAATTCAAAATAATACAACAAATACTACTTCAATTAGTTCAACAAGCCAATAGTTAGCTTTTCTACTAAGACTAATTTGAAGATTGATCTTCAAATTAGTCTTAGTGTTAAATATTTTATAGAGTATTTATTATATAAAAATGAATACTTTATCTGATATAGTTTACCATAAGATGTTTTATATATAGTATATAACAAAACTTTATATAAAGATTTAAAAGACTTCATTATTAAATTAATATATTGTGTTGTCAATGGTTGTACAGTTGTTTTAAATTAAATGTTATTTGATTTTGAAATTATTACCTAAACAATAGAGTATTAAATATAATAATGATGATAGCTAGTTGTAAATATAGACACTTGAAATAAAGACAACTAAAAAAGACTCATATTTAATTATTACAGAAAAAGGTGATATTATGTTTTCAAAGGATATAATGGCTGTAAATATTGGGGATAGCATTATAAAGATAATTGTAGGAAACAAATCAAATATTAGATTATGTGAAATTATAAAAACTCCAGAGGAAAGTATAGTTAATGGTAAAATAGTTAATTTAGAAGCTGTAAGTACTACTTTAAGAAAATTTATAAATAAAAATAATATAAATGTAAAGAGAGTTTCCTTTGCTATAAATGGCCAGGATATTGTTATAAGACAAATTGAAACTCCAATAATGAAGGATAAAGAAATAAAGAAATCTGTGGATTGGGAAATGAATCAATACCTTAGAGAAGATGGAGCAAATCATTATATTGATTTTGAAAAGGTAGACACTTTAGTATCCGAAGATAAAAAAGTATATAAGCTTTTAGTAGCAGCTGCACCTAGAGATAAGATAGATCAATTGGTGGAGCTTTCTAATTTATTAAATATGAAACTAGTTTCCATAGATGTATTATCAAACTGTATTGTACGAGCATTTAGGAATTTTGGTATAACTTCTAGAGAGATGGAAAGTATTGCAGTTATTGATATTGGTTATGAAAATACAAGTATAATAGTACTTGAAAAAGGTAAATTTTTTATAGAAAGAGTAGTACCCTTTGGATTGAATAATATTGCCAAGGAAATATATAGAAAAAATGGCATTGATATAGAAGCGTCTTTTGATTACATTGAAAATAAATATGACATAAATAATTTAAACTATAAAGATGAAACTGAAAAGAGAATAGAAACTCTACTGGAAAATGTATACTCTACATTCGCTAAGGTAATACAATTCTATACTGGTAATAATACTAAGAAGAGTATTGACGAAATTTTTGTAATAGGTAGTGGATGTAAATTAAAAGGTATGGACAAGTTTACTAATAATTATTTTTCTATTGAAACTTATATAGCAGATTCTCCTGAAATAATAAAGCTTAATACTAAATTTCCAAAGGAAATTGATTTTAAATCATTTGTAAGTACTTTGGGGCTTTTACTTAGAAAGGAGTAATTATGAAAGAACTTAATTTGATTCCTTATGAGCTTAAGAAAAAAAGAGATAAAGAAATATCTGCATATAGAGCAATATTATATGGAATTATTGCTATTTTTATTATATTAGTTATGCTTTATATACCCAATATTGTTCTCAATTATTACATATCAGAAAGAAATCAATTGAAATTAGCTATAGATGACAACAACAGTGTTAGTAATGAAAAAGGAAATTTAATTAGTGAAATAAATAGCTATAAGATATATACGGAAAAGATAGACAGTATAAAAAGAGGAAAAATTTTGCTCAGTGATAAAATAAGAGGTATACAAAAATTTGTACCTAAAGATTTAACTATTAAAACATTAACCTATAATAATAAAGTCATTACTATAAATGGAACTACTAATAATTATAATTCTATAAGTGAATTTGTTGCAAATTTACAGCTTACAGATAATTATAAAAATGCCAGAATAAATAGTATAACAAATAGTCAAGGTGCAAGTTCAAGTTATGATTTTGATATAGTTATTAATTAATAGGTGGTGGATTAAGTGAATAATTTAAGTAGGAGAGAAAAATATTTAATAGTAATAATCGGAGTGTTAGCTATTATATATGTATACTACAGTTTTTTTCTATCACCTGTAATTAATAAAATAAAAATTGAAAAATCTACAGTGGATAGTTATAATGTACAATTGAAAAATATAAATGAAATGAAAGCTTCAAATATGAAACTTATTAATGAATTAGATGATTTGAAAGAAAAAAATAATAAAAATTCCATTGCTTTACCTAATTTTGAAAAGAATCCTGAAATTACATATAAATTAAAAACTATGGCTGATACCAACAAGGTAAATATAAGTAATGTTAATATGTCACAGCCTATTACTTATAGTCAGTCTTCCTCAAATACATCAAATAACAGTACTAATAGTTCGCAGCAAAGTAATACAAATAATTCAAATAACTCTAATTCAGTAGTAGTTACAGCTAAACCAGGAAGTCTTTTAAGTATACCTGTTAGTATAACTATAAATGGAGATTATGATGGAATAATGAATTTTATTTCTTCTATAGAAAAAGACGATAGGCTTTCTATAATGAATACTGTAAGTTTAGATAGTGGAAATAGTGGAAATTCAAGTGAAATTACTACAATTATTACATTAGATTATTTTTATATTGCTCCTTCAGCAAAAGATAAGGTGGAGTATGATTTTAATAAGGGGGAGTATGGTAAGGATAATCCGTTTAAATAGACATTTTTAATTTGCTTTTAAAATTTTTATAAGGTGGTGTAGTAGAGTATGAAAAAGGGTTTTACATTAATTGAAGTAATAGCAGCTATAGCTATATTTTCTATAGCAATTTTAGCTATTTCAATGGCTTTTTCTACATCATTAAATATAAGTCAGATGAATGATATTAAGCAGGACACATCGCAGTATGCACAGGCGATTACGGAAAAATCTAAAAATTTGATAGACGCAGGTAGTACCAAGACGTACGATGATCCTATAGTTTTTTATTTTTATGATATAGACGATATAAATACTTGTGTAGAAAATATTTTTAATAGTGATGATATAAGTGGATATAAAAATCAAAATGGAAATAATGAGGATGGAAATAAATTTAAATATGCTGCAAGTATAAAGATTGCAGAGACTGATTCATCCATTTACGAAGTCAATGTTAGTGTGTGGAAAATAGGTAAAGAAACACAGAGTAAATCTGTTAGAGATATATATGAAGGTAGTGATTAGGATGAATAATAAGTTCAAAAGTAAAGGGTTTTCTCTTATAGAACTAATTGCTGTAATAGCTATACTTGGTATTGTATATGCAATTATATTTCAAATTTTTACTACACAGACAAAGATATATAGTAATGAAGTGATAAAAAATGATGTTCAGAATTCAGGAAGATTATGTTTGAATAGTATAAGTAATAGTATAATTAACGATTCAAATAATACTAACAGACCTGATCCAAATCCAACTGATACACCAGAAGCATTTAATGGTAGCAATTTTCAATCAAAGTTAAAAGTTTCATCTAGTAATGGTGACTATTGGTATATACTAGATAAAAGTAATAATCAGTTATGTAAAATTACTACAATCGGAAATAAAAATATAATAGCGAATAATGTTGAAGATGTTAATGTAAGTGATGTGACAATTTCTGAAAATAGTAACAATAAAATTTATAAAATCACTGTTACCATAAAGAAAGATAATTATACTAAAGTTTTTACTACTGAAGTATCATTAAGAAATGGGGAGGGATTATAAGGTGAGTATTAAAAGAAAAAAAGGTTCTGTTCTTATATTAATGCTTGCTGTAATTGCCATGATTTTGGTGCTTGGAACATCACTTATTATTGTAAATACAAGTACTTATAAAGTACAAGTGGTAAATGATACTGTAAGTAGAGTAAATTATATGGCGGAATCTGGCATACAAGTGGCTCTTGAAAAAACTAATAAAACTGATTTTGATTTTGTGTCAAATGATAATTCTGATGATATTATAAATTGCCATGTAGAGTTTCAAGAAGATAAACCTGATTCTAATCATTATACAATAGTTTCTACAGCTTCTAAAGGTAGTATTTCAAAGACCATGCAAGTTATACGTACAAAAGAGCCAACTTCAAAGACAACCTTTAATTTTTTAGATTTTGTGTTTAGTGTTATTCAAGATAACGGATCTAACTGTTTTAACTATCCTAATTCTAATGGTAATAGAAGTTTTTCTTTTACTGGTCCGGTTTTTCTACAAGGTGTTTCGCTTTCAGGTAATAAGCATTTTAGTATAGATGTGAATTCTACAGCAGGTACCAATAATGGAATAGTAACAACTAATTTGATAAATACATCAAATATTAGTGCTTCTAGTGGAATAAACAAAATGAATGTTAAGGATTTAAAAACTCCAATGACTGTTAAAACCAATATTGGATCAATAGGAGATCCACCTAATTTTGATGGATATACATTAGTTGTGAATAATGGTGATATGACTATAGCACCTGGTAATTATGATAAGCAAATTATTTATTGTGATGGAGTTTTAAATGGTGATGGCAATGGCAATAAAGATTCAATTTCGTTTACCAATTCAATAATATTTTGTAAGGGTTTTAATGCAGCCAGCAATGCATTTAAAAATTTTACAGTTACGTATCCATCATCTTTAGATAATGATACAAAAATTGCTGTTTTTAACAAAATTTCTACTTATTTAAACTGACACCAGGGGTGAAAATTTTACCACAATTGAAATATAAAATTATAATCAGTATATTATGGGAAGAAAATATAAAAGTAACAAGAGTTGAACAAGAAAAGATGACTTTTTAAATTAAAGTAGAAAAGGATGGCTGGGAATAACTGTATTTTTGCTGCTGCAGATTGATAGAAAAAAGTATTAAAAGTGTATAAATAAATTTTTGAAGATTAGTTTAAATAGATAAGGAAGTTTCTAATAAAATTGGATATAATATAATTAATAAAAAATAAATTTTATTTAAATAAACTAGTATACATTTCCATTTTCTGTCCATAATCAAGCTATAAACAAAATTTGATTTAGGAGAGAAGATGATTATGGAAAATTTAAAATTAGATGTATTATCAATAACAAGAGGAAATATTAAACTTAAGATTAAAAAGAAAGGTTTCACCCTCATAGAAATCATAGCAGTAATAGCAATTCTTGCAATACTAGGAGCAATACTCGTACCTAATGTGTTGGGATATAGGAAAAAAGCAGAGAAGTCTAATATTCAGACCAGTGCTAAAACTGTGGTAAGTGCTATAGAAGCTTATAATTCTGATAAAGGTTCTATTAATGATCAAATAGGAGATACTTCAGAAAGTTTTATAGGGAAAATTACTTATGGTGATGGTATTGATAAGCTTATTGATGAAGAAATTTTAGAAAGTGACAAAGTGCCTGCATGTTTAAATGGAGATAAAGAGGTTAATTCAATGGAAAAATTAAATAAAGTGGCCTCAGGGAGTTTTTCTATAACTAATCTAGATGGCAAGGCTTCAACTATTAAAATTGATTGAGTTACTGCTGATTAAGATAGCAGTTCTAATTGAAGCAAGTTCTTAATTCAGGTGGGGATTCTTTTACCCCATCTGAATTTTAGAACTGCGAATGCATGGCTTACTTGGCGTTGGACTCCCACTTTAAGAAAAGTAGAGAGCCCAAATTTTAATTTGGTGCGAATCACTTTCGCAGAGTGCAAGCAGAGAACCAAAATCTTCTTTTTGATTTTGTGTGAATCACTTTCACAGAGTGCGTGGGAGACTTACACCAAGTTAGTCAGGTTAAAAATAAGAATTTTATACAGTAAAGTATTTGTTTTAATATATTAATAGAAAATAATTATTAAAATTTATAGTAATTTCAATACAAATAAGAATGCCTCAAGGGGCATTTTTATATATTTCTATAAATTATAGCTTATGGTAAAGAAGTTTGGTAAAATAAGAATGTATAATATGGATAGTTTAATATAAAGGAGAATAGCATTTATATAATGAAAATTCATTATATATGGTATTAGATAACACTTTAAATGTAGTAAGTAAATGTTTTCATGTGAAATAAATAACTAATTTTGAGGTGAAAATTAAGTTTTTTTGTAAATAC
>NZ_BAEV01000083.1 GCF_000246895.1 Clostridium arbusti SL206
AATCTATTTCATAGTGTTTTTATTATATAACGGATTTAAGGCATCTTCAAATAAATAACTAGTCAGTATACTAGTCTATTTTGACTTGTTATTTATTTTCACATGCCTAAAGTTTATCCTATATCCGTGCTAATGCTTATATAGTATTTTGTTTAAGCTTGTATTTTTTCTTTAACTATCATAGTTAAAAACATATATAATAAAAAACCTGAAATAATAATTACTATAGTTTTAAATACCAACATAGTATCTGACATAAGGTGATTCATAATTCCAAGTACAAGAAATACAAATATACTCATCATTATATCAATTAATGCATTGGTAGAAGAAAAAACTATAGGGCAATCTTTATTTATTTCATATATGTTAAGTAAAAAAGAAGTAAGTCCTGTAATAAATAAAGTTATGGCAAAGCCATAAATATTTATGCTTGGTATAGCTGCCAGAACATATAGCAATACTAATTCTTCTACAGAAACTAATAAAGAATTAATTAATATTTTTGTCTGTTTTCCAAGTCCACTTAAAATTGAATAAGTAGAAGCCGCGGCATAGGTAATAGGAAGACATAATGCACTGGTTACTATAAAGACACCCAAATCATTTCTATTGAAAAACAGCTTGCCCAAGTTGTTTGGTATGCAAAGGCATATAAGCATAGTGGCAATCCCTAGATAAAAAGATAATTTTAGAACATCCGTTATTCTTTTTTCTAAGGCATAATAATTTTTTTTACTTAAACTTTTTGAAATATCAGGTACAAGTACTGTAGACATTGCCATAATAACTACCATGGGAAAAAAAGTTATGTTTAATGCCATACCTGTAAATTTACCTATGAGGGCAAGGGCAGTGTCATAATTAATGCCAGCCATAACTAAACGTCTAGGTAGTATGAGGGTAGATGCTGTATTTAATATGGAACCAAGAAATCCATTTACACAAAGGGGAACGGCTACAATTAATATGTCAAATAGAAGTTGACCATTATTTTCTCTGTGTGTAGTTACAGTTTTTAGTTTACCTTTGTATATTAAATAAGCAACGTATAGCATTATAAAGCTTATCAATTCACCAAAGGTAAGAGCAGCATATACTACACTTATAGTTTGAACCATGCTTTTTAGCACAAATATATTTAGAATTCCTATAATTACACAAATTCTTATAGCTTTTTCAAATATATCTATGTATGCAGGAACTTTGGCCTTAGAAGTTCCATAAAAATATCCTTTAAGTACAGAGGACAATGCTACAAACACTAAAGCTGGGCATATTATTTCTATAGAGTAAAGTGTTCTGCTATCTTTTATTAAAAAAGAAGCTATAAAGCTTGAATTAAAAAATACCATTAAAGCTATAAAAATAGACCAAAAAAGATCAAAAATAATAGCTATATGCATAAGCTTGTTTACATTTTCATAATCTTTATTTCCAGAAAATATAGCTGCTTTCCTTGATACTGCAATAATCATTCCACCACAAACAACGCAGCAGAAGAGATCATATATAGGCATAATTATAGAATATAATCCTAAACCTTCTGCACCTAGTTTATTGGATAATATTATAGAAAATGCAAATCTCAATATACCGGTTGCTAAATTTGAAATCGTAAGTAGTATAGTATCTTTATAAAAATCATCAAATCGCATATATGTACCTCACAAAATTATTGATATATAATACTATGTGATAGAAAGTTCTAATATTCTAAGGCATATGAAAATAAATAGTAAGTCAAAGATGCGACGGATATTTTTAATTCTATAAGGAAACGGGTTCTGATGATAGTGAGCTATCTGAGGGTTCCGTTTACGTAGTAGGATTAAAAATACACTAGCATACTGACTAGTTATTTATTTGAATATGCCTAATATCAATTTTGGAAATAAAATAATATCAAGTATAATATAAAATAATACCAAATTGTAAAATTTATTCTAAAAATATTAAATTTACATTAATTTTAAGTTAAAAATCTATTGAATTTATGTCTATCTTTTGATAAATTATTACATAGAAGCAATTATGAAGGATTATTGTATCGAAAGGATGAAGAAGTAAATGTTAAATACAAGTAGGTATGACAATAGTAAATCTATTTTTTCACAAGGGATTTTTAAATTTAAGCTTGGACTAGCTATAAAACAATGTGAAAAATTAAAAGATTATGCAAAAATCAATTCAGATTTAAATAGAGATGATTATAGATATAATTTATTTATTACATCTGAAAATGGAAGAAACATAGAAAAGAAATACTTCTTATTTAAAGGATCTCATATAGATGGAAGGTTAAAGGAATTAAAGAAGTTTAAATTTGAAAGCAATAATGCTAAATTAGTAGAAGATAAAATCAAACTAAAGGTTTTAGCTGCAGACATATTTTCTAAGAATATTTTCATCTATAATTTTTCACAAGATGAAGAATACATATATGGTAATGAAATAAAGAAAATAAAGGATAAGAAATATCCTAACATAGTATTCATGGTAAGTAGAGATAAAGTTAAATTACATAAAAAAAATATAAATAGTACTTTGGTGTTTAATGATATAGAGAGTTTAATAAATAAGTATGGGTACTAAAGTAGCTTTATTTGAATGTGCCTAATAATCAATTAGTAGGATATTATATTCTAATTGATGTTTTTATATGCTCTAAATTACAAACAAAGCTGCGATGTTCAAAGTGGCTTTGTTTTATTGTTAAATTTGTTTTAAAATATAAATGGAGGTGGAAGAATGGACTCAATAAAATGTATGGTTTGTGGTATGGATATAAATGAAAAGAATTTTAGTATTAATAACTCAGCTTTTTTAGAGAAAAATGAAAAGGATAGAATTATTTATTGTCCTTTTTGTGGGGTAAACGAAATTTATTTAAGTAATACTGGACAAGTATATACTGTTGATAGTAGTTTGCTGAATGAAAACACATTAAAAATTATAGATCATGCTGTTAAGCTGGAAATTTTTAATGGAGATTTTTACAATAAAGCTGCAGCAAAAGCTTCAAGTAAAGAAGTAAAAGAAATATTTAGTGCACTAAGCAAAATAGAAATGCTTCATGCAAAAATTCATTTTAGAATAGGAGGATTTAGTAAATTTCCTAAGTTATCTGAAATGAATTATGACAAATACGATACAGATAAAGCACTTCTAGAAGCTGCAGCAGCTAGAGAAAAACATGCTGTAACTTACTATGATAAATATAAACATGAAGTTATGGATAAAACTGTAATTAATATATTTGAAGCACTTTGTGATGTAGAAAAAGAACATATTGTATTGACATCTAAATAGAATTCCATGCATATCCTCTTATCTAATTAATATAAATTAGATAAGAGGATTTTTTTGGAGGAGAATATGAAGAAAATATTAGGGATTATAATGTTACTTATTTTTATTGCTTTTTCTGTAGGTGTACTAGCTAATAAGTTTTATAGGGGATACAAAACCAATATAAAAGACAATGGAAAACAATCTATAATAAAGTTTAAAGGCTTGAGTGCAGCTAAGGATTTTGCTGAAGATGAAAATGAAAATTTTTACATAGCTTTTAATAATAGAATTCAATTTGTAAATCAAAGTGGTAAAAGCTATAATATAGTAAAAGACAGTAATTTAAATATAGAAAATATAGAGTATTATGATAATAAACTTTATTATACTTCTAAGAATAGTATATATTGTTATGATATACAAAATAAAACTGAAAAAAATTTAATTGACAATTTACCGAATCTAGGTGATTATAAGGATATAAAAATAAAGATATACAATGGATATCTTTATGCAGCTATAGGTTCTGCAACTAATTCTGGTGTAGTAGGCAATGATAATAAATGGATTAAAGATAGTCCCTTTTATCATGATATAACACCAAAGTCCATAACACTTAAAGGCCAAAATTTTGGAAGTAATAAAACAGGTGCTTTTGCTCCAAATAACACAAGTAATTTTAAAGGACAAATTGTTCCAGAACATTTTCCAGGAAATGCATCTGTTATTATATATAATATTAAAACGAAAGCTTCAGAAACTTATGCTTATGGAATAAGAAATATAAGTGGAATGGATTTTAATAGTGAGGGAAAACTAATTGCAGATGTAGGCGGTATGGAAAATAGAGGACTTAGACCAGTAAAAGGAGATTCAGACTATATATATTCTATAGAAAAAGGAAAATGGTATGGATGGCCAGATTATAGTGGAGGAGATCCAGTGGATTCTCCTAAATTTAAGGGATTAAACAATACAAAAGTTAATTTTATACTAGATAAACATCCAACTACTAATCCACCGGCACCTTTGTATCAGCACAAATCAGTTTCTTCTTTAGGGGCACTTGTTGTAGATTCAAAAGGAGTGCTTAGTGAAAAAGATAATATATATTTTTATGACAATAAAGATAATTCAGTATATTTAATTAATAAAAAGAATATATGCACAAAACTTATGGATTTTTCAAATAGTTCTTATGTAAGTAGTATGAAATTTACTAATAATAATCTTACTATACTAGATTCAAAAGAAGGATATTTAATATCTATAACTAATAAAGGATCCATGGAAAAAAGAATTGTAAACAATTATATTATATACGTATTACTAGGTGGAATATTAATAGGAATTCTAGGGGTTATATTGCTTAGTAAACCAAAAACAAAGTGTAATAAAAACAATACAAAATCTAATAAAAAAGTTAAAACAAAAACTAAAAAATAGGGGAATGAATATATGGAGAGAGCAATTGAAAAAAATTATGGAAAAGCACTTAGAGGTGTTATGGCTACTGTAAATCCTATAAAAAAGTTATTGATTAAGACCTATTGTACTGTTCATAAATATATAAATATAAAGGCAATTGAAATTATCAAACATGAAGGAAATGAAGAAATTTATGGGTTTTTCTTCAAATATATAAAAGAATTAAATGATGGAGCAATGTGGGCTGATCAGGACTTTAAAAGCACTAATCACTTTTACCACTTTTCAGAGGGAAAAGGATTATACGGCTTTTCAAATGCACTAACTGAATGTAAAAAATATTACAAAATGGCGGTGAATTATTCTAAAGCTGGAGATAGATCAAAGGCTATGTTCTATTTTGGAGCAGCTTGTCATTTGGTTCAGGATACAACAGTTCCACAACATGTAAATAATAATCTTTTAAAAAATCACAGATCATTTGAAATGTGGATTTTAAAAAAAGTAGTAAGTGGATACAATTTTGAAGTTGGCACAGAAAGTAAAAGATATGAATCCATAGATAAATATATTAAAGCTAATGCTGTAATGTCAAACAATACTTACATGAAATTTCAAGGCGTGATTGATGTAGAGAAAAGGTATAGAAGTATAACTAATGTAATAATAGTAAAAGCAGAAGAAACCACCGCAGGATTTATGATAGACTTCTATAAAGAATTATGTGTTAACAATGTAATTTCACCAGATGAATTTAATAAGTGATTTAAGGTGTCTTTAAAAAAATAAGTTTTTAAATAAATAGTTCTTCCATTAATTGGAGGAATTATTTATTTTTTGTAGAATTTATATTATAAGAGGTTTTAGTATGATATGAAATTAGTAATACTGATTTATTAATTTATTTTAAAATATCTAGTATACAGATTTAAAGGATGTGAGATTTATGGGTAAGGAGATATTTATTAATTTAGAAAAAGAAGTATTTATAGGCAATGTGCTGGATATAGGTTTTGAAAATAATGGAATCATTTATGATCTTTGCAAAAATATAGATGACAATATAACTATTGACTATATAAATGGAAATGAAGATAAAAATAGAATAGAAAAGAATTATTTTGATAGTTGTGTGGTATTTTTTTCGTTAATGGAATTTAAAACTAAAAGAGCTAAGCTAAAATTTTTTAAGGAAATTTCTGAATACATAAAAAAAGATGGGATATTGTACTTATGGGATGTAGATAAACCCAGATTTAAAAGTTTTTCAATGAAGCTTAAAGTATTTGTTCCAAATAAGAAACATAAGGAGGTATCAATAAATGCTATGAATCCCATAGTAGATGCTTCCTGTGAAAATACCAGAAAGCTTTTACAATCTTATTTTAATATAATTGATTTAAAATGCTCCGATAATATATACTATATAAAGGCACAAAAGAAAGGGAGTTTTTTAATTGAAGATATTATTAACAGCAATTAATTCTAAATTTATACACAGCAATTTAGCAGTAAGATATTTAAGAGAATACACTAGAGATCTGGATTATAAATGTGAGATAAAAGAGTTTTCTATTAACGATAGAATAGAAAAAGTGTTCGAAAAGATAATAACTGAAAGCCCAGATATAGTGGCTTTTTCCTGTTATATATGGAATATAGAATATATAAGAAAACTTGCAAATCTAATAAAAACTTTAGATAGTAGAATAGAAATATTATATGGTGGGCCTGAAGTTTCTTATGATGGAAAAAGCTTTCTACTAGATAATCAAGGAGACTATCTTATTGAAGGAGAAGGGGAAGCCATATTTAGAGATT
The DNA here is from genome assembly GCF_000246895.1 of Clostridium arbusti SL206. Lineage (GTDB taxonomy): Bacteria > Bacillota > Clostridia > Clostridiales > Clostridiaceae > Clostridium_I > Clostridium_I arbusti. The sequence goes on from NZ_BAEV01000083.1 coordinate 6,544, forward strand.
TTGTACAATGGAGAATAAACAAAAAGAATTATAATGAAACTTCAAATATTAAGGGCTTATATCAGAAAATATATAGTGAAATAATGTATGCCGGGGAAAGAGAACTTATGAATTTTGATAAAGTTGTATTTCCATACAAACCAGAAGATGATCTAAAAAACAAAATAGTTTATTATGAAAGCTCAAGAGGATGTCCCTTTAATTGTAAATACTGTTTATCTTCTATTAGTAAAGGTGTAAGATTTTTAAAGGCGGAGAGAGTAAAAAAGGAACTTCAGTTTTTTATTGATAAAGGTGTGAGACTTATAAAGTTTGTAGATAGGACCTTTAATTGTAATCATAAATTTTCAATGGAAATATGGAAATTTTTAATTGAATCAGATACAGATGCAACCTTTCATTTTGAAATATCAGCAGATATATTAAATGAGAATGAAATAGAACTTTTAAAAACAGCACCTAAGGGAAGGATACAGTTAGAGATAGGAGTTCAGACTACAAATGAGGAAATCTTAAAAAATATAAATAGAAATATTGAATTTAAAGATATAAAAGAAAAGGTTCTACAGCTTCAGCAGAATAAAAATATAAAACAGCATTTAGATTTAATCGCTGGTCTTCCGGGGGAAAATTATGAAAAGTTTGAGAAATCATTTAATGACCTTTATTCAATTATGCCAGAAGAAATTCAACTTGGATTCTTAAAACTGTTAAAAGGATCTGCCATGAGATATGAGGCGAAAAAATGGGGAATGGTATATTCGCCTTATGCACCTTATGAAATACTTAAGACTGATTGTTTAAGCTATGAAGAAATATTGAAACTTAAAAAAGTAGAAGAGATGGTAGATAAATATTATAATTCTGAAAAGTTTGGAAATATACTGAAGTATTTTGTAAACAAATTTGAAAAACCTTTTGACTTTTATTTTTCACTTGGAAGTTTTTTTAAGGAAAAAGGATATTTTGATAGGAACATATCATCTTCAGATTATTATAAAGTATTTTTAGAATACAATGAGGAAGAATTATGCGACGACAATAGTGATATAAGAGAAATAGTAAAATTTGATTATCTAAAATTTAATAAGAAAAAGTGGATTCCACCATTTTTAAATAGATATAATGATAAAGGCGTGGAAAAGGAAATAAGAAATAAATTAAAAAAAGATGGCACGTTTACTAAAGAACAAAATCTTCATATAGAAAAGTTTAGTATGGATGTGCTTAAATATGAATTAGAAAACGAAATAGTAAGAGAAGAAAAATACATAATTTTTGATGAAAATAATGTGGATAATATATTTTATTTTTAAATTATGAACAGTATATTAATTCCTGTTTACAATTGTGAAGCTTTATTGTATACTTCTGTATATACAATAGTATATGTTAGGTGGAATTATAATGAAAAATAATATAAGAAAATTGACTTTTACTGCTATGTTAACTGCACTGGCAATCATAATTCCTATAGTATTTGGGCCGTTTTTAAAAATTCAAATACCACCATTTTCAGCTACATTAGCTTCTCATGTGCCAATGTTTTTGGCAATGCTCATTGCCCCTGAAGTGGCGGTGGTTGTAGGTGTTGGTTCTGCTATAGGTTTCTTACTTACAGCACCAGCAGTAATAGCTGCAAGAGCATTTACTCATACTTTTGTGGGACTAGCTGGAGCACTTATGATACGGAAAGGTGTATCCTTTAAAAAGGTTATAGTATTTACAGCACCAATTCATGCAATTCTTGAAGCCTTAATAGTAATTCCATTTGGATTTACAGCTACTAAAGCTTTATATGTAGTTGGTATAGGAACTGTTGCACATCATTTTGTTGATGGAATTATAACAATAATACTAGTTGGTGCTTTAGAAAGAGCTTTAAGAATAAAACTCACTGCTATTTCATCAGAAGCTAAGTAATAATTTAAGAGAACTTGGGATTAAAACCCCAAGTTTTTTTATGTTTGGAAATAATAATGGGGTATTACTTTATATTATCAGCCGCAAATTAATACCAAGACGATGAAAGTATATGGAATAGAAGCATTATTAAGAATTGATTGTCAATCTAAAAGTTTAAAAGTTCTTTTAAATCCTCAGTTTTTTAGTATCAGTTGCACCATCACTAGGTTTTAATTTCTCTACAACTAGAAACTCAAAAGAATTTTCTCCATAAGTATTCCAGTCTTCTTGTAATTTTTTTACTTTGAAATTTCCTATATTTAATTGAAATTTTATTGATTCAAAGGGTTTATATAAGTTTTTACAGATATCTACAAAGGAGTATCCTGTGATTTTATTATATATTTGAATTATTCCCATTTCTATTTCTTGTTGTTTATACTTATTAATAAGTTCTTTCTTTTTTGCGTTATCCATTGTGGTAACCTCTCTATTTCTATAATATTTGCTTCCATCTTTATTTCTTTTTAAGTATTTATAATCAACTAAATAACGTCTTATAGTTGCATCATCTTCATAAATATTTTTAATGATTTTTTTTACTTCCCTTTCAGTATATTCTCTATTTGGTTCAAATAGATTAGCGAATTTTGGTAGTAAGGCTTTTCTTTTTCCTTCTTTAGCAGGGAAATTACGAAGTTTTGGTTGATTTATTATTCCTACATTTTCGTCAGTTAAATCCATAATTGCTAAAAAGGCTCTTGCCTGGCGTGCTCTTTCTCTTAAAGAAAAGCGCATATTTCTTATTGTTGATTCTGAACAAGCAAGTTTTTTAGAAATTTCTTTATCTGTGTATTTATTATATATCATAGTTAGAAGCTCTTTTTGTATTTCTGTTAATCCAGTGTACTTTTTCTCTAATGAAAGCAATCTTTCAAGAGAATTACCATGGATTAAAACATGACTAGAGGCATCAGTATTATTGGTACTAATTTTTTTAGCACATATTAAGCAGATAAACTCGGCATTTTTACTATCCCATATATAACTTCTCTTAAAATCAGATATAGTTGCATTACGTATTAATTCATTCACAATATTTCTCCAAACGTCTATTAATTTTATAGACAGTCTAACATTAATGTTTTATCTTGTCAAATCGTTAAGTAGGAATAAATTTAATTTATTATATAAAATATAATGTTGAGAAAATAATTTGGTATAAGGCTAATAACTTTTACTACAATTTAATTATTTTATCTTTGTGATGTATCTTCTTTATATTAAAAAAGTATATAACGTATATATTATGTATTTTGTATATGGATATATATTTGGTATAATAAATTCGGAATATAAAAGGATTTATTATAAAGTATATATTAATATTTAGTTACAAGGAGGTTGTATTTTGTTTAAATTATTAAGATTTGCTAAACCATATAAAAAACAAGTTATACTAGGTCCAATTTTTAAGTTGTTAGAAGCTATATTGGAAATATTAATACCCACAATTATGGTCTTAATTGTAGATAAAGGTATAAGAATTAAAAGCACATCCTATGTGTTAGAAATAGGGGGCATTATGATTGTAATAGCTACACTAGGCGTTATGTCCGCTTTTACCTGTCAGTATTTTGCTTCTATAGCATCACAGGGCTTTGGAACAATTTTGAGAGAAGAATTGTTTAAAAAGATAGGTACTTTATCCTACAGTGAAATCGATGAATTTGGTACATCTTCTTTAATCAATCGTGTGACAAATGATGTAAACCAGCTTCAGTCAGCTTTGGCTATGTTTATGAGGCTAGCCATAAGGGTACCTTTTTTGTGTATTGGTGGAATTATAATGGCAATGCTTTTAGATGTAAAGCTTTCAAGTATTATGTATCTATCTATTCCTATAATTGCCTTTGCTATATATATGATAATGAGCAGGTCTCTTCCGCTGTATAAAACAGTACAAAAGAAATTAGATAAATTGGCATTAATATTAAGAGAAAATTTATCTGGAATACGAGTTATAAGGGCATTTTCAAGAATGGAATATGAAAAAACAAGATTTGAAAAAGCCAATGAAGATCAGACAAATACATCTGTTAGAGTTGGTAAGATATCGGCTTTAATGAATCCAACTACAAGCATAATAATGAATTTTTCAGTTTTGTTTATATTATGGTTTGGAGGTATTAGAGTAAATAACGGTTTTCTTACAAGGGGAAAAATTATTGCATATATAAACTATACTACTTTAGTTCTATCAGCACTTATTATTGTTGCTAATCTTATTGTATTATTTACTAAAGCAGCTGCAAGTGCAGCAAGGGTAAATCAAATTTTTGATACAAATCCAAGCATAGAATACATAGGTAATTTATCAATAGATAAATTATCAAATAAGAATGTAAGTTCAATAAAATTTCAAAATGTATCTTTTGCCTACAAAAATTCTAAAAAGAATTCAATAAGTAATGTATCTTTTGAAATAGAAGCTGGTCAAACAGTTGGAATAATTGGCGGGACTGGTTCAGGTAAAACAACACTTATAAATTTAATTCCACGACTTTATGATGCCACAGAAGGAGAAGTTTTCATAAATGGAATTGATGTTAAAAAATATCCTAAAGAGGAACTTGGAAGTAAGATAGGTGTAGTGCCGCAAAAGGCTATTCTATTCTCAGGATCTATTTTAGAAAATATAAAATGGGGTAAAGAGGATGCAAGTATAGATGAAATTAAAAGGGCAGCCGAAATTGGGAAGGCAGCAGAATTTATTGAAAAACTTCCATTAAAGTATGAAACAAATATATCTCAAGGTGGTGTAAATTTTTCTGGAGGACAAAAGCAAAGACTTGCTATAGCAAGAGCACTTGTACGTAAACCAGAAATATTGATTATGGATGACAGCTTAAGTGCATTGGATTATGCTACTGATGCCGCCCTTAGAAATGACCTTAGAAAAAATACAAAGGGAATGACCGTTATTATGGTTAGCCAAAGGATAAGTACAATAAAATCAGCAGATAGAATAATAGTTTTAGATAATGGATTGGTTTCAGGTGTAGGAAGTCACCAGCAGTTAATGAAAGATTGTGATGTATATAGGGAAATCTGTAGTTCACAGCTTTCAAAGGAGAGTGATGCAGATGAACAGTAATTTGTTGAGATTATTTAAATATATTGCAAAATATAAAGTACATATGTTTATGGCACTTATATGTGCCCTTATAAGTAATGTTTTAATAGCATTTATACCTTTTATTGTAGGAAAGGGTATAAATAGAATTATAGGAAAGGGAAAAGTAGACTTTAATAATTTGCTGAAAGTAATAATTATCTTAGCAGCAGTATATATAGTTAGTTCTTTATTTACTTGGATATTTACAATTATAGCTAATGTTGTGACTTTTAATACTGTTAAAGATATAAGAAATCAGGCTTTTAATAAAATTGGTACTCTGCCACTTAAATATTTTGATAAAAATCTTCATGGAGATATAATGAGTAGACTTACAAATGATATAGATTCTATTTCAGATGGTTTATTTCAAGGCATAACTCAGTTTTATCCCGGAATTGTAACAATAGTAAGTTCGCTTATTTTAATGCTTACATTAAGTGTAAGAATAACTATAGTTATCATAATTATGACACCTTTATGTTTCCTTATAGCTTCATTTATTACACATAGATCTACTAAGATGTTTAAAGAACAGCAAAAAACTGTAGGTGAATTAAATGGTTATATTGAAGAAATTATTGGAAGTCAAAAAGTTGTGAAGGCTTTTGGCTATGAAAAGCGATCCGAAAAAAGGTTTAATGAAATTAATAAAAGGCTCTATAAATGTGGTCAACAAGCTCAGTTTTATTCATCCTTAACAAATCCAGGAACTAGATATGTAAATAATATTACTTATGCTTTAGTTGGAATAGTTGGTGGCTTGCTTTCAATTTTAAGTGGTCTCAGTGTAGGAACAATATCAAGTTTTTTGACCTATTCTACTCAGTTTTCACAGCCTATAAATAATATAACCAGTGTGGCAACACAGCTTCAAGCAGCACTTGCATCTTGTGAAAGGGTATTTTCTATAATAGATGAGGTTCCTGAACTAACTGATTCAGAAAATACTAAAGAGATTGCAAATTGTAATGGAAATATAAGCTTTGATAATGTATCTTTTTCCTATGTAAAGGAAGTACCTCTAATTAATGATTTTAGTGCTGAAATAAAGAGTGGAAGCAGTATTGCTATTGTTGGACCTACAGGTGCAGGTAAAACTACTATGGTTAACCTGCTTATGAGATTCTATGATATAAATAAAGGTAAAATCTTAATTGATGGAACTAATATATATGAGATTAAAAGAAATAACCTTAGAAGTTTATTTGGAATGGTACTTCAGGACACTTGGCTTTTTGAAGGCACCATAAGAGATAATATTGCTTATGGAAAGGAAAATGCAACTCAAAGTGAAATTGAAAAGGCAGCAAAGGCAGCATACATTGATAGATTTATTGAAAAACTTCCAGAAGGATATGATACTGTTATTACGGAGTCAGGATCAAATCTTTCAGAAGGACAAAAACAGTTATTAACCATAGCAAGGGTAATGCTTATAGATCCACCAATGCTTATACTTGACGAAGCAACTAGTAGTGTTGACACTAGAACTGAAGTAAAGATACAGGATGCATTTCTTTCCATGATGAAGGGAAGAACAAGCTTTGTTATAGCTCATAGACTTTCTACAATTAGAGATGCTGATGTTATTTTAGTAATGAATAACGGAGAAATTGTGGAGAGAGGAAATCATGAAGAACTATTAAAAAGAGAAGGATTTTATTCTAAACTCTATGAAAGTCAATTTAATAATGCTATGGATTAAATATGAATTTTAATATGTAGAAAATATTGTGATTTTAGTATAATTAACTAAAATAATTAAAAGTTTTACAAGTTTATAGTATACTGAGGATAAGGTAAAATTTATTTTACCTTATCCTCAAATTGTTTTAAATAGGGAGGTGATAAATTATGAATAATAATTCTAAAAATCTTGTAAGAGGTGGATTGTTTTTAGCCATAGCAATAATATTTCAAATGATCGGTAGAGTGTATCCACAAGTGAGTCAAGTTTTTGTTGGGCCAGCTGTAAATGCAGTTCTATTATTGACAGCGTCAATATGTGGTATCTGGATTGGTATAGGAATAGGTATACTTACTCCTATTTTGGCATTTGCTTTAGGACAACTACCAGCTCCATTTGCACCATTTATCCCATTTATAATAATAGGAAATGTAATATTTATTGCATTATATTATAATTTTAGTAAGATAAATAAGATTGGTAAAATAATAGGTGTAATAGTTGGAGCAGTAGTTAAGTTTTTATTCTTGTATTTATGTGCAACAAAAATTATAATATTGTTAAATCTTATAACAAATCCTAAAGTAGTTAGCAAGCTTTCTGTTGCAATGGGATTTTTACAACTTATAACTGCCCTGGTTGGTGGTATAGTCGCAATTATACTTTTAACACTTTTAAAGAAAAGGAAACAGTTATAATTCATAGTGATATTTTCATAAAATACATTTTACTTGCCCAGGGCTTTATATAAGATATATTTAAAACCTCGGGAGTGTGCTGGGATATTAGAGGAGAACCATTTTTAAAGGAAGTAATCATAGCTGAATGAGTTATTTTACCTCTTTGATTTCGATAAAATATTATATCACCTTTTTCTAATAAGCTAGAAGATGAAACTTCTCTTCCCTTAGCGCCATATAAATTATCATGAGCATTGATTTTTAGGTACCAATATAGTGAATGGGCTGTAGCCCAAGAAATAGACCAACCATGATTTTTATACCACCATATGTTTTTTCCTGAAAAAATCATAGGTGCTACTCCTGCAAATAGACATTGTGAAGTGAAATTTGTACAATCTCCTCCATTATCACCTACCACAGGAAAATATCTATAGGCAGGATTTGGATTTTTAGCATGTTTTATAGCGTAATTTACAGCTTTGCTTCTTGAATAAGTTGATGTTATTCTATAATCCATAATTTCTCCGTGAAATTGATTATGATATATTTTATGATAGTACATGAGAAAAAGTGAATGTTTTAATAGATAGGTTCCTATTAAAATACCACATTTAATAAATCTATAAATAATAGATTATATTCAAATAGAATAAGTATTTTGTTATGTAAATAATTTAATAAAACTAATAGATTTTGCTAATATATTATATATATGATAACTTTATATCATAATAATTTAAGTATATAAGTTGCAATTAAAATTATACATTAATAATAACCAATGGATTAGATCTAAACAAATTAGCAATTCTATACTGAATATAATTTATTGCAACATATATATCAAAATTTAACATGAATGAAGGGTGGTAGTGAAAATGATTGTAACAACAACTAATGCTATAGAAGGCAAGAAAATTGTTCAGTATAAAGGAATTATTTTTGGAGAAGTAATTTCTGGTGTAGATGTTATTAAAGATATTGCAGCAGGACTTACTAACTTTTTCGGAGGGCGTTCTAAGTCTTACGAAGGTGAATTAATACAGGCAAGAGAAGAAGCACTACGGGAAATGGAGAATAGAGCAGCAGCTGTTGGAGCAAATGCAGTTATAGGTGTAGATATTGACTACGAAGTATTGGGCCAAGGCGGAAATATGATTATGGTAACTGCATCAGGAACAGCAGTAATAGTGGAATAAATTTCTAAAAAGCTTAAATCTTATAACGAGATTTAAGCTTTTTACGATTATGATTATGGTTTCAATTTGTAAAAATAAATTGTTTATAATCCTTGATATATTTGAGCCCTTATGCTAGTATAGAAACGTATAGGAAAACATTTACATTTATAATAAAATTTTCAAAGGAGAGAACTTATATGCCACTAATTATAGTCTGTATAGGAATTGCAATATTACTGGTGCTGATAATGTTTTTTAAAGTAAATGCCTTTGTTTCATTAATTATAACAGCACTAATAGTTGGGTACATGGAAGGAATGTCAATATTAACTATAACTAAATCAATTGAGAATGGTGTTGGGAGTACTTTAGGATATTTAGGATTGATTTTAGGATTTGGAGCCATATTTGGAAAGTTAATGGCAGAATGTGGAGCGGCGCAAAGAATAGCTACCAAACTAATTGATAAATTTGGTAAGAAGCATGTTCAAATTGCCATAGTTTTAACAAGTTTTATTGTTGGTATAGCATTATTCTATGAAGTCGGTATAGTTTTACTATTACCTATCATTTTTACAATAGCAGTGTATGCTGAGGTCCCACCACTTACTATAGGTATATCGGCAGCAGCAGCATTATCTGCTACTCATGGTTTTTTACCTCCACATCCAGGAGCAACCACTATAGCTGTTATATATAAGGCAGATATAGGTTTGACTTTATTATATGGAATAATAATAGCAATTCCTGCTGCTTTATTAGGAGGTCCTTTTCTTGCTAGATTCTTAAAGAATTTTAATCATGAGATTCCAAAAGATTTATTTAATAAAAAAATGTTTAAAGAAGAAGAAATGCCAAGCTTTATTGTAAGCGTAATAACAGCATTAATTCCAGTAATACTTATGACACTAGCTACAATTGGGAAAATGGTATTAACTAAAAAATCTAGTATTCAAACTATTTTTGAATTTATAGGTGATCCAGTTATAGCACTTCTAATAGCATTAATTATAGGATTTTTCATTTTTGGCATTAATAGAGGCAAAAACATGAATGAGGTTGGAAAAACTGCAGTAGCGGCTTTAAGTGGTATAGCAATGATTGTATTTATAATAGCTGGTGGTGGGGCATTTAAGCAAGTACTAATGGACAGTGGTGTAGGAAATTACATAGTTAAGCTTGTACAGGGAACTAATATTTCGCCTATATTTTTAGCTTGGCTAATAGCTTCTCTAATAAGGATTGCTCAAGGGTCAGCTACGGTAGCAGCTATTACTGCAGCAGGAATTATGTTACCAATAATTCAAGTATCTCATGTAAGTCCGGAATTAATGGTATTAGCTACTGGAGCAGGAAGTTTAATATTCCCTCATGTAAACGATACGGGATTTTGGATGTTTAAAGAATTTTTTAATTTAAGTGTGCCTGAGACTTTTGCATCCTTTACTTTAATGGATACGATTCTATCCTTTGTAGGACTTGCAGGAGCATTAATCTTGAATGCTATTATATATTAGGAGTATCACAAGAAAATTCTGCTTCAGTAGAAGAAGTTTTATCAGGTATTAATGAGCAAAACATGAGAATAGGAAATATAATACAGGAATTTCAAGCATTGGAGAAGCTTATTGATGATCTTAAAAATATAAAAGCTTAGTTAATAAAATAAATAAACCAGCAGAATGGCTAATTATTTATTTACCATGCTAAGTTACAGAGGAGGATATAACTAAAAACCTCCTCTTTATTGTCTCTGCTCAGCTGTGACCACAGCACTTAAAGGAACAGAAGCTTCCACAGAACCCAGTGCATAAATAGTATAGTAAGTATTTGGCAGAAGCTGTACATTGGGTATAGTTAATGCTGTATTATCTGAACCAGTGGCATTTATATTAAATGTATATGTTCCTGCAGGAAGACAAGCATAATCTGTAATCTTTTTATAGGTAACGTTGCTAAAAACTTTTGTACCAATGGATAGATTTAAATCAACAGCAGGGGCATCTGGTGAAAGATGTACAAATCTAATACAAGGCCTTCCAAAATTTTGTGCAGCTACAGGTTCAGGAATTGCATATAGGCTTAAATTTGGTGTATTACCAGTAATGGCTAAGTTGGTAATGGTATTTGGGGCAATATGAATATCTGCATCTAAAATAGGGTTTATATTTTGGCCAGTTGGATAAATTCTAATGTTATAGTTTCCTGATGAAGCCGGAAAATAAAGTGAAAATTCCTTATAAGGTAAATTCTGTACAAGTAAAGTATTGTTTGAATAAATATCTACAGCGGGAGAATTAGATGAAGCATTAAGGAATCTTATATAAGAATTACTTTGAGTTTCTCTATAATCTTTTTCTATGTTATAGTCTGAAGAAGTTTCATGTTTTAAATCTGTTGAAAGCTTTTCAGAATTTAAATTTTTCAAGGTGGTACCTCCTATAAAATGTTTTACATATAATTTATCATATGAAGCTTAGTATTGTTGTGTTACTAGATAATTTAGTAATTATGAAATTTTCTAGTTTTTTTGATTTAAAACCTTTCTCACAGTTTCAAATTTTTATATCTTAAGGCATCTTCAAATAAATAACTAGTCAGTATACTAGTCTATTATGAATTATACTACGTTAACAGAACCTTCTGATAGCACCACTATCATCAGAACCTGTTTCCTTGTATAATTCAAAATATACGTCGCATCTTTGACTTGTTATTTATTTTCACACGCCTAATATAACTGAAAAATATTGTTAAATATAAAACTTAAAAAAATATCGAAATATAATT
>NZ_BAEV01000082.1 GCF_000246895.1 Clostridium arbusti SL206
ACACGTAGTATATTTATCTATATACTTTACAAAACTATTAGCTATATTAAAATTAATGATTCCAATATTTATTATATGTTATTTTATTATTTACCTATACTATAAAGGTATTAGAAAGAGTTTTATAATATATAAAAAAGGTACAAGAGGTTAATGCTAAGAGAAGTAAAATAGAGAAAATAATATTTATAATAATTAATTTTATAATATCATTTATGGTTTCGTTTTATATGTCATGTAGGTATTGGTATACAATATTACAATTTCAAAGCTCTTCAAGTTTTAATGAAAAAGATCCAATTTTTAATATTGATATATCTTTCTATGTTTTTAAGTTACCTTTAATACAATCATTATATAGGCTTATTATGCTTATACTTATATTTTTAGTTATTATTACATTGGTGACTTATTTTGTTCTGTTTACTAGAGATAAGTATACTTATGGAAAAAAAGGAGTTTCTAAATTTAGTTACATAAGAAGTGGTATAACTAAATTTGCAGGAAGACAACTGGCAATAATTTTAGCTTTGATTTTCTTTATGCTATCTTTAGGATATATTATAAAGTCTTTAAATTTAGTGTATAGTTCAAGAGGTATTTCATTTGGGGCTAGTTATACAGACATACATATTTCATTAATATTCTTTATATTGATTTCTATAGTTTGTTTAATTTCTTCGTTTGTTGCCTTTGTAAGTATATTAAGAACAAAAGTGAAGCCAATAATTATTTCGGTTTGTTTAATAATTTTACTGGTTATCTCTGAAAATGCAATATCCTTTGTATTTCAGAATGTATTTGTAAAATCTAATGAAAAAATTCTAGAAAATAAATATATAAAATATAGCATGGATTTTACTAAGAAAGCATTTAACTTAGATAAAGTTGATGTAAAATCTTATGATGTTAAGGATAAATTGTTACAAGAAGATATAAATAATAATCAAGATACAATAAATAATATAAAGTTGAATTCATTTACACAGTCATTAGAATTTTACAATCAAGTACAAGTATACAGATATTATTATAATTTTAATGATGTAGATGTAGACAGGTACAATATAGATGGAAAGCAGACAGAAGTATTTCTAGCGCCAAGAGAAATAGAACAAAACTCATTAGTTGGTAATGCAGAAACATGGCAAAACAAGCACCTTAGTTATACTCATGGCTATGGAATGGTTATGAGTAAAGTGAATTCAATTACTAGTGAAGGGCAACCTGAATTTCTTATGAAAGATATACCTACAAATAATAAATCAGGTATTGTTTTAGACAATCCTAGAATCTACTTTGGTGAAAGTACAGATGATTATGCTATTGTTAATACTAAACTAGGTGAATTTGATTATCCTGAAGAAAGTATGGATAAAAATTATAATTACAATGGGAAAGCTGGTATAAAAGCTAATTTTATTAATAGAATTTTATTTGCAATTAATAAAAGAAATTTTAATTTTATTGTATCAAATTCTATAAATAGTAACAGTAAAATTATAATCAATAGAAATATATTAAACAGAGTTAAAAAAATAGCTCCTTTTTTGACCTATGATAATGATCCCTATGCAGTAGTTTATAATGGTAGAATATATTGGGTAATAGATGCTTATACAACATCCAATAGATATCCTTTTTCTGAGCCAATAAATCACATAAATTATATAAGAAATTCTGTTAAGGTAGTAATAGATGCATTTAATGGTGATATTAATTTCTATCAAATAGACAAAAGTGATCCAATTGCTAATAGTTATAACAAAATTTTTAAAGGTCTATTTAAAGATATAAATAGTGCACCTAAGGGAATAAGAGAGCACTTTAGATATCCAGAGGATTTGTTTAATATGCAGTGCAATATACTTGGAAAATATCATGTGACAGATCCTAATGTTTTTTATAATGGAGAAGATTTGTGGTCGATATCTGAAAATCAAAAGAATATAGAAGGTAAAAAAAGTACAAATGAATCTTCATATATTATTATGAAACTTCCAGGTGAAAAGAAAGAGGAAGCAGTTTTAACTGAATATTTTAATATGAAAAACAAAGAAAATATGGTTGGAATATTTGCAGCAAGAATGGATGGCGATAATTACGGAAAATTAGTTATGTATAGGCTTCCTACAGAAAAGACTATATATAGTCCTTATTTGTTTAAACAAAAGATTAATCAGAATCCAGACATATCTAAAGAGATAGCACTTTGGAATACTCAAGGATCACAAGTTCAATTTGTCGATACTTCAATTATACCTATAAATAATTCACTTTTATATGTGGAGCCTCTATATTTAAGAGCACAGGGTAAAAATAGTATTCCAGAAGTAAAAAGAGTTATACTGTCTTCAGGAGAAGACTTTATCATGGCTCCAGATATGGAGAGTGCGTTAAAGAAGTTATTTAATAATTCTACTGGAGAAACTTCAAATAATATACAATCTATATCAAATAATGATGAAAGATTAAAGCAAGCTAAAGATATTTATGATAAGGCCATAGAAGCACAAAAAAATGGAGATTGGAATAAATATGGTGAGTACATTAAAGAATTAGGTAATACTTTAGAAAATATATCGAAATAAAAATGTATCTATACTAAATATGTTTAAAAATTATCCAATGGGTAATAATGTTAAATATATTATAGTATAGGAGAAAGTATTATGAGGTTAAAATGCCTTGGTAGGTTTATATTATCATGTTTAATATGTACAATTATGACTTCAATTTTTATAATTATACCATCATTTTTCTTTGCATCAGTACCAAATCAAGATAAAGCAATAGAAACATCTGTAAAAGTTATAGATGAAAATGCTATTAAAGATACACTTAAAAAAGATATGCAGAATAAATTAAAAGACAGTATAGCCGTATTTTCTCTTAATGACTGTTTTAAAAAAACATATTATATAAGTCATGATGGAGTAAAGATGTATAAGAAAATAGGGGATGAAAATAGCTTAATAAGATGTTTGGACAATAATGACGAAATTGTAGCATACAAAGAAGAAAATGGATATATTTATTGTGAAAATAATTCTGGAGACAAGGGTTGGATAAGGAAAAGTGATAATGATTTAAAACCTATGATTTTTAATGTAACTAGGTATGTAATAGATGTAAACTTAACGAAACAAAATATAAATATATACGAAAATGGAAAGAACATAAGAAAAAATATTATGTGTTCAACTGGAATTTTGGGTAATTCTGATACTGAAACCCCTAGTGGAATTTTTAAGATAAAAACTAAGCTTTCGTATCCAAATGGGTTTACAGTGAATGATGGTGATGGTACTAAAGAAACTGTAATGTATCCAGTACAATTTTTTTCAAATTATTTAATACATTCAGTACCAATTAACCAGATTCAGCATAATAATAGAATAGAACAGGAAGAAAATAAAGTAGAAAAAAGTAAACTTGGAAATCCAGCATCTCATGGATGTATTAGAGTGGCTATGGATGATGCAAAGTGGATATATAATAATACTTCAAAAGATACTGAGGTATATATACACTACTAAAATATCTTTAGTTTTATAATCAATTAACAAAATTGTTGTTGACATACTATTTTTGTGAGCATATAATGATAATAATTTATAAAACCTATGAAGAGAATAGTAACTTAATGAAATTTATAGAGAGTCGATGGCTGGTGTAAATCGATAATTATCATTTTGTGAATCCACCTCAGAGGGATTGCGATGAGCAATACGGTGTTAATAACCGTTATTTTAATTAAGAGGATCAATTTTTTTGATCAACTAGGGTGGCAACGCGGAGCCTTTCGTCCCTTATTTGGACGAGAGGCTCTTTTTATTTTCCGGAAAATAAAAATTCTATTCTAATAATAGTAAAAATATATAATATTTGGGGTAATATTATAAAGATCTATTTAATTTATTAAGGGGGCAATAAAATATGCATAAAAAATTATTTATTCCAGGACCTGTAGAGGTAAGTGAAGATGTACTTTTAAAAATGGCAACACCAATGATTGGCCATAGAGGTAAAGAAGCATCAGAGCTTCAAAAAAGTATAAGTGATAAATTAAAAATAGTATTTAATACTAAAGAGGAAATATTACTTTCAACATCATCTGGAAGTGGATTAATGGAAGGTGCAGTTAGATCTTGTACAAAAAAAAGAGCAGCTATATTTTCAATAGGAGCCTTCGGGAAAAAGTGGTATGAGATTGCCAAGTGTAATGGTGTACCAGCTGATTTATATGAATTTGAATGGGGAGAGGTATTAAAGCCTGAATTTGTAGATGAAGTTTTAAAGACAGGAAAGTACGACTTAATTACTATCACTCATAATGAAACTTCCACAGGAATAATGAACCCGGTGGAAAAGATTGCAGAAGTAGTTAAAAAGTATCCAGATGTAGTTTGGTGTTTAGATACTGTAAGTTCTATGGCAGGTACAAGAATTGATGTGGATAAACTAGGTGTTGATATTTGTGTAACATCATCTCAAAAAGCATTAGGATTACCTCCGGGAATAGCTGTATGTTCATTTTCAACTAAGGCAATAGATAGAGCAAAGCAAGTTGAGAATAGAGGTTTCTATTTCGATCTTTTAAAATTGCATGAAGCTATTATAAAGAGAAATTATCAATATCCATCTACACCATCAATTTCTCATATGTATGCATTAGACTATGCACTTGATAAGATGTTAGAAGAAGGAATGGATAATAGATTTAAAAGACATATAGAAATGGCAGAGTATGTAAGAGCCTGGGCAGAAAAGTATTTTGATATATTCGGGGATAAAAAACATCTTTCAAATACTGTTACTGTAATAAAAAACACAAGAGGAATTAGTATAGCTGATTTAAATAAAGCACTTGGAGAACGTGGCCTAACTCTTGCAAATGGATATGGAAAAATAAAAGATAAAACTTTTAGAATTGCTCATATGGCAGAATGTTCTCTAGATGATATAAAAGATCTTATAGAAAATATAAATGACATACTGAAGTTACAATAAATTAATAAATTTTTGGGGGCGAAATTTATGATAAGAATATTGGCTAATGATGGAATGGAAAAAGTGGCTATAGATGCTTTAGTAGAAAAAGGGTACGAAGTTTTAAAAGATCATCTTGAAGGTGATGATCTTTTAAAAGAAATAAAAAATATAGATTGTTTAGTAGTTAGATCTGCTACTAAAGTTAGGAAAGATCTAATAGATATGGCAGCTAGTACTGGAAAATTAAAGCTTGTTATAAGAGGCGGAGTTGGAATTGATAATATAGATGCAGCTTATGCATTAGAAAATGGAATACAAGTTAACAATACTCCTAATGCAAGTAGTATATCAGTTGCGGAAATGACTTTTGGCCATATGTTAGCAATCTCAAGAAAAATACATTTATCTAACGTTACAATGAGAGAAGGTAAATGGGAGAAGAAAAAGTATCAAGGGACTGAATTATATGGAAAGACATTAGGATTAATTGGATTTGGAAGAATTGCTAGAGAGGTAGCAAAAAGAGCTGAAGCTTTTGGTATGAAGGTTATATATTATGATATATGTACAACAAATGATCATGGTAAATCTGTTTGTACAACTAAAGAAGATGTTCTAAGTAAGGCGGATTTTATATCACTTCATATTCCTTATAAAAAAGGGGAACCTTATGTTATAAGGGAAAAGGAATTTGAAATTATGAAAGATGGTGTATATATAATAAACTGTGCTAGAGGAGGAGTTATTGATGAAAAAGCATTAATTAAAGCTATAGATAATGGTAAGATAGCTGGAGCAGCATTAGATGTTTTCGAAAAAGAGCCTCCAACTAATGAATTAATAATAAACAATCCTAAAATATCTTTAACTCCACATATAGGGGCAGCTACAGTTGAGGCACAGGGTAGAATTGGAGAGGAAATTATTAATATAGTAGATGAATTTTTTAATAAAAAGAATTAATTTTAGGAGGAGTTAAGGTGGCCAGAATTAAAGCATTTAATGCATTACGACCAGATAGTAAACTAGTTGAAAAGGTAGCTGCTCTTCCTTATGATGTTATGAATTATGAAGAAGCTAAAGGTATGGTAGAAGGAAACCCTTATTCTTTTCTCTATGTTGATAGAGCAGAAATAGATTTTCAATATGATATAGATCCTTATGATTCTAGGGTATATGAAAAGGCAAAAAATAATCTGGATAACTTTATAGATAAAGGTGTACTTCTAAAGGATGAAAAGCCAAATCTATATATTTATAGACAGATAATGAGTGGTAGAAGTCAAACAGGACTTGTATGCTGTACCGCTATAGATGATTATATTAATGGAGTTATAAAAAGGCATGAGCACACAAGAGCGGATAAGGAAAAGGATAGAATAAATCATGTAGATATATGCAATGCAAATACAGGACCTATATTTTTAACCTATAAAAAGAATACAGATATAAGCAATGTAATTGAAAATGAAACAAAAAAAATACCATCATATAATTTTGCTACAGGGGATGGAATTACTCATATAGTATGGGTTATAGAAGATGATGATATCGTAGGAAGATTAACTCTTATGTTTGAAAATGTAGACTCTTTATATATAGCAGATGGTCATCATAGAGCAGCAGCTGCGGTTAAAGTTGGGATCAATAGACGAAAAGAAAATCTAAATAATAAAAGTAGAGAATCTGATTATTTTCTTTCAGTTTTATATCCTGATGAAGAATTAAAGATTTTTGATTATAATAGAGTAGTTAAAGATTTAAATGGATTTACTATTGAAGAATTAATAAACAATATATCTAAAAATTTTCATGTTGAAAAATTGAAAATTTCAAAACCATTTAAACCTAGTGAAACACATACTTTCGGTATGTATGTAGAAAAACAATGGTATAAATTAAAAGCGAAAGATAATACTTTTAATAAAGAGGATGCTGTAGAATCATTAGATGTATCCATTCTTCAAAATAATTTACTAGCACCTATACTAGGGGTAGATGATCCAAGGAAAGATAAAAGAGTTGATTTTGTAGGTGGTATACGTGGGCTTAATGGTTTAGTGGAAAGGGTTGGAAAAGATATGAAAATTGCATTTTCCATGTACCCTACTACTATAGAAGAACTTATGAGGATTGCCGACGAAGGAAAAGTTATGCCACCTAAGTCAACTTGGTTTGAACCTAAGATAAGAAGTGGATTGTTTATACACACATTAGATTAGTTTTGTATTTCACAAAAGCTTTGTAATACTGTGATTAGTGGCTTTGAATAGGCAATTTAATTGAATTTTTAACCTATAAATGATAAACTAACATGGTGAGCTAAAATATTGTAGATAATATAATAATGGATAATTAAATTTTAGTTTTAATATTTGAATATAAAATTTTTATATAATAACCTGAATTGAAAGGAGGAATTCTATAAAACTTAAAGATTAAGTTTTATAGTATCATTATGTTAGATTTAAAAAGAATAAGAACAAATCCAGATGAAATCAAAAGATTACTTACTAATAGAGGTGAAGATTTTGATTTAGGTAATATTGATAAAGTAGTTGAATTAGATGAAAAGAGAAGAAAAATTCTTGTTGAGGTTGAAAATTTAAAGAATAAGAGAAATAAGGAATCAGCAGAAATTGCAAAGTTAAAAAGAGCTGGTGAAAATGCAGATAATATAATGGCTGATATGAAAAAGCTTTCTGAAGAAGTAAAGTCTTTGGATGCAGAAGTAGTAAAAGTAGATGAAGAAATAGAATATATAATGATGAGAATACCCAATATACCACATGACAGTGTACCAGAAGGTAAGTCGGATGAAGATAATGTGGAAATAAGAAAATGGGGTGAACCAAGAAAGTTTGATTTTGAATCTAAAGCACACTGGGATATTGGAAAAGACCTTAATATATTAGATTTTGAAAGAGCTGGAAAAGTAACTGGTTCAAGATTTACATTTTATAAGGGCCTTGGTGCTAGATTAGAAAGATCTATTATAAGTTATTTTTTAGATACTCATGTTGAAAAGCACGGTTATACAGAAATATTACCACCATACATGGTTAATAGAGATAGTATGACTGGAACTGGACAGTTACCTAAATTTGAAGAGGATGCATTTAAAGTTGAAAATAATGGCTTTTTCTTGATTCCTACAGCAGAAGTTCCTGTTACTAACCTTTTTAGGGATGAGGTTTTAAAGGGTGAGGATTTACCTATAAAGTTTGCGGCATATAGTGCATGTTTTAGATCAGAAGCAGGTTCTGCTGGTAGAGATACTAGGGGATTAGTTCGTCAGCATCAATTTAATAAGGTAGAACTTGTTAAGTTTGCAAAACCTGAGGAGTCCTATAGAGAACTTGATAAACTTACAGCAGATGCAGAGGAAGTTCTTCAACTTTTAGGTCTTCCTTATAGAGTAGTTAGGATATGTAAAGGTGACTTAGGATTTACTGCTGCAATAAAATATGATATTGAAGTTTGGATGCCAAGTTATAATAGATATGTGGAGATATCAAGTTGTAGTAATTTTGAAGATTTTCAAGCAAGACGTGCCAATATAAGATACAAAGAGGATACTAAATCTAAACCTCAATTTGTTCATACTATTAATGGTTCTGGAGTTGCTGTTGGTAGAACTGTAGCTGCAGTACTTGAAAATTATCAAAATCAAGATGGAACTGTAACTATACCAGAAATTTTAAGACCATATATGGGTGGAAAAGATTTAATAAAATAATAAAATAAGCTATAGTTAAAATTATACATTAACTTATTATAACTTATTAAGCTTAAGAATATATATGGTTTATTTTATAAAATAGCTAGATTTTTGTATAGATAAAAGTTATAAGTAAGGGCAATTATTATTAAAAAACCTTACTTATAACTTTTTATTTTATATTTATTTGTTTTTATTATTCAAATCTCAAAGAATCTACAGGATTTAATTTTGCTGCCTTTCTAGCTGGTATAATGCCTGCAATCATAGCAACTATGATTGTGAATACAATTGTGAATATTACAGTTGATACTTTTATATCCACCATTTTCATACCTTGTTCGATCCCACCTATTTTATTTGCTATAAGTATTTTATTTATAATAGTTCCGATTATTAAGGCTACTATAGTACCAATGGCAGCACCAACAAAACCAAGACTTCCAGATTGTACTACAAACATTCTTCTTATATTCTTCCTTGATGCTCCTTGTGCTTTCATTATTCCTATAGATTTAGTCTTTTCATGTACAGCCATGGACATGGTGTTAATAACACCTATGGAAGCAACTAAAAGAACTATTACTCCCGCAGCAGTAAGAAGTGCTTTAACTATTGTCATCATAGTATTCATTTGATTTACTTGAGAAATACTTGATTGAGTTGTATAGCCTAGTTTCTTAATAGAATCATTTATTTTTGAAACATCCTCCATAGATTTAGATTCAATTTGTGCATTAGTATAACCTTTTTTATTTATATAATCTGTCTCATTCATGTAGTAATCTTGGATAGTTGCAGATAATTCATCTGAAGTAGTAATAATGTTTTTTCCACTTGTAAAGGCTTTATTTACAACTCCAGCTACCTTTGATTTTATTATAAGAGGACTTTTCTGTGGTACCCCTTCTATTTTAGGAAAAGAGATCTTTATCTCTATGACATTTCCAATAACGCTTTTATAATCTTTTATTCCTATTTTATCTAATAAGCCTTGTCCTATAAGTATAGAATCTTTATTATTTTGTTGTAATATTTCTCCGGCAATAATGGGATCAGAACCATATTTTTTGACCTTTTTTTTATCCGCTTTAATTTGATTTTTTTCTCCATCAGTAAATATTGAGAAACTCAAATTGTTACCATTTATATCAACTTTTTTAGCTGTTTTATCTTGTAGAGTAATTTCTGTAGCAATTGTATCTATTGATGCTGTAACCTGTGAAACTCCATTTATATTTTTCATTTTATTAAGATTATCAATATCTATTTTTTTGATTTTAGTATCATTTCCAGAATTATTTATAGATATTGTTCTAAAAGAATCTACTTGCCTTATTTGATCATTACTTATTGTTTGAATACCTTGTCCAAGACCTCCCATTATTATTACAAGAAGAGTACCAATTGCTATGCCAAAACAGGTAAGAGAAGTACGTAATTTTCTTTTATTAAGGTCACTAAAAGCCATTTTTAAACAATCAATCAATTTCATATAAATCACCTTCCTTATGAATTTAATGCTTCTACAGGATCCATTTTTGATGCTTTTCTTGATGGATAAATACCTGCGATTACTGATATCAAGACTGAGAATGCAAGAGATCCTAAAACAAGCCAAGAAGGCATAACAAAATTAATTGTTTCTTTTATATTCTTACTTTGTAAAAATAGCCTTAGTGCTAATTGAATTATATTTATATTAATGGTACTAAAGATTAGCCCCATTATACCTCCGATAAATCCTATTATAGCTGATTGCATTAAGAATATACTGTGAATATTGTTTCTGTTTGCACCTATGGATTTCATAATTCCTATGGATTTAGTTCTTTCATATATAACCATTATCATAGTATTTATTGTACCTACGGCTGCAACAAACAATACAATTAATCCTAAAACTGCAAGTATAACTTTTATTATTTTAAAAGATCCTTTAATTTGTTCTATTATCTTCTGATAACTAAAGGAATAATATCCTATATTTTTTACTGAAGATGATATATTTGATACATCATTCATATCTTTAACATATAAAGTAGCACTATCATATCCCGAATTATCTATATAGTTTTCTTGAAAAGTGAAGTAACTTTTAAATTTATCTGCTAAGTCTAGAGATGAAACTATTGTATTTTTATTTTGAAAACTTTTATCTTCAAATTTATCACCTATTATTCCAATTATTTTTGCTTTGATTTGAAGTGCTGGCAAAACTATGTTGGGGTTTTCTGTTTTGTTCTCAGTAATTATTATTTCTTTGCCCACAACACTTTTGTAATCTTTTATTCCCATGGAATTAAGATAATTTTTACCTATGATTATTGAATTTGTATCTAAACTATTTAAATTTCTTCCTTCAATAATAGGTTCTAATTTATTATTATTATTATTTTTTCTAACTGATTCAATTGTACTATCATTGAAAAAACTATTATTGTTATACGCAGCTATTAATGTAGTAGGATTTTTGTTTTCATTATTATCTATTTTAATATTATCCACATTTGTACTTATACTTGCATTTATTGCAGTTACTCCATTTATATTAGAGAATTTTTTTACCGAGTTATTATCAATTTTTTTAGACATTGAACTCATATCAAAATCTGAGTAATCAGTATTTTCATCATCGTAATATTTTATAGGCATTACACTTACCTGTTTTAATGAATCATTATTTTCAAATTTACTTAAGATTAGATTCTCACCAGATGTTCCAAGACTTACTAGGGTAATTATAAGCATAATACCAACAGCAATAGCTAGTGAAGTAAGAAAGGTTCTTAATTTTCTTCTACTGAGGTCTCTTGATGCTAATCTTAAATTGTCTTTAAATTTCATCCTTTGATACCTCCTGAACTTGTCCGTCTTTTATTTTTATTATTCTCTTTGAGTTTCTAGCTTCATCCATATTATGTGTAACCATAATTATTGTATATCCTTTTTGATTTAAATCGTTCAAAAGTTTCATTATAAGTTCACCATTTTTAGAATCAAGATTTCCAGTAGGTTCATCAGCAAATATTATTTGAGGTTCATTAACAAGAGCTCTTGCGATACTTACTCTTTGTCTTTGCCCACCAGACATTTCACTTGGTCTATGTTTGATCTTATCTGCTAGACCTACCATTTCAAGTGCTTTTTTAGCTTTAACTTTTCGTTCTTTTCCATTCACTCCAGCAAATATCAAAGGCATCATTACATTTTCAAGTGCTGTTTGAGTATTTTCCAGATTAAAGGCTTGGAAGACAAAACCTATGGTTTCATTCCTATATTTAGACATTTGTTTGTCTTTTAGTTTACTTATATCCTTACCATCCACGCAAATACTTCCAGAAGTGGGAGTATCGAGACCACCTACTAGATGCATAAGTGTTGATTTTCCAGAACCAGAAGGACCAACTATTGCTACAAATTCGCCATCATTTATTTTAACACTAACATCATTTAATGCAGTAACCAATTCCTTTCCCATTTTATAAGTTTTTGAAACATTGTTTACTTCTATCATAATTTATACCTCCTAAATTTTTAAAATATTATTATATTTAATTACTTGTAATAGATAAAATATTAATAACTTATCTTAAATAAGCATGTTATTGTGTTATATTAAAATAGTACACTATAGTAATAATTATGTCAATGATATTCAGTTGAAAGTTTATTTTAGAAATGTATACTATAAAGGTTTAGATAAGATAATTTAGATATATAAGTTATAATAAATTATATGAATTAACAAGTGACTATTCATTGGATAAAATAGAATCATAATAATATAATACTTAAAATTATTATATAGAGTATACATTTTAAATTACATGATTTATAACTTACAATTATAAAATTAATCTTACAAATTTGTAATTGTAAGTTATAAGATTTTAAGTCACTCAATTATACAGACGATAATAAATAATAAAATCCCATAGATTTTTATTGTTTTATATTTAAATTTAGGTAAGAAAATTTATCATAAGAATGTATTTTATATTTTATAATTTATGAAATATAAATAATCATAAAAAAAGTGTTGACATCATATATATGAACTGATATAATAATACATGTTGTGAGACGTGGAAAGATGGTCGAGTTGGTTTAAGGCACCGGTCTTGAAAACCGGCGTGCGAGTGATCGTACCTAGGGTTCGAATCCCTATCTTTCCGCCATTTTAATTTAAAAAATTATTTTGAGGGCACATGGAGAAATACTCAAGTGGCTGAAGAGGCGCCCCTGCTAAGGGCGTAGGGCGGGTAACCGTCGCGAGGGTTCAAATCCCTCTTTCTCCGCCAGTAAGACATCTGACTATTGTTAGGTGTTTTATTATTTTTTAGTGATTTATCTATATGGTATTTACTAAAAATTATTTATTTTAGGATGTATCGTAACTTGATTTGCATTTTTTTATATAATGTGATAAAATCTGTTATGTTAATAATAATGTGCGTTAGTAGCTCAGTTGGATAGAGTAGCTGGCTACGAACCAGTTGGCCGGGGGTTCGAATCCCTTCTGACGCACCATGATAAAACCTTGTGATATCAATACTTCACAAGGTTTTTATTATTTTTAAAATTTGTTGTCAAAGTTAAAAAGTTGGCACTTTGTTGGCAAACGAGGGTGAAAAAATTAATCTTGAAAAATATTATTTGTTTTTTCAGTAGCTTATTTTTGAATATCTGGCAATATATGAGCATACAGTTGCTACTGTATCTCCAAGATGTTCAGCTATGGCTTTAGGAGTAATTTTAGATTGTAATAATAGTGTGGCATGAGTATGCCTTAGATCATGAAATTTTATTGGCGGTATGTTGAGTTTTTCATATAAAGACTTTTCTTCAATTTCTCCAGTTTCAGGATTTTTGCATTTATGTTTATATTTTCTTAGTAATCTATTGAAATTACGAGAAATATATCCAGGATAATAAGGAGTTCCATCATTTTTTGCAACAACATAACTCTTTTTATAATAACTTCCTTTAAAATAATCTTTATTTTCTTGTTGTCTATTCTGTATGTCTTCTAAAAAAATAATGAATATGTTTTGATTGGTGAATTAGATGAAAAAGGAGAAATTTATATTCAAAAAAATCGGATGCTAACTACTAAATAAATCTAAAACTAATGAATTTGGTAAAGGAATTACTAAGCTAAAAGAAATTAGAAAGAAAATTCATAATTTAAGGGATCAGTATCATTGTGATGATCTCATAAAATCAGTAAAAGAATTTAATCAATTAATTATCGATGAGGGAATAGAAACTATTGATTGTTTCCTAGGGTTATCTAAAAGTATAGTTGCTAATGATGGTGAAGAGTATAATCCTTCTAATGGAGAAAGAGGAATATTACTTTTACAGAAACTTTTAAAAGAAGAAAGTGATGTCTATATATTGGATGAGCCTGAACTAGGAATGGGAAACTCATACATAAAAAGTGGCCTGTATATTGATGTATGTGGTGAATATATAAAAGAACTTAATAGAGAAATTAAACAAGTACTAAAAAAAATTTCACAAAAAGCTGATGTCCAAATAGAAGAATCTGAATTAGAAAAAGTAGATTTGGATGAAACAACTGTTGGTAATTAATTATAAACTAACTATAAAAATTAACTTTAGATTGTTGTGTAAATTGTAATTAGTATAATTAATATTCTTATAGAGAAAGTGAATGAAATAATCATTTTTCTCTTATGAGGATGGGGTAAGGCCACATCAGGATATTAATTCCATCATGTGGCCTATTTTTATACATATAGCTACTATACTTAGAAATTGACTTTATGTGGTATATGCTTTTCAGTACATGACACAGCAGCTCGTATTACCCCTTCTTAAAGCAAGTGTCCGCCAGACACTTCAATGTCCTGGGCTGTGACCCAGCCGAAATCATCGGACAATAAGTTCACAATGACCTTGGCAATATCTTCGGGTTGGCCCATTCTGCCGAATACAGATTGCTCAGCCAGCGGCTTGATGAATTCAGGATGTTTATCGAATACTCCATCGCCAAAATTGCTGTGAGTAGGACCAGGAGAAACTGCGTTGATCCGAATTTTGCGCGGTGCAAGTTCTTTGGCGACGTAGCGAGTCCAAGATGACAACGCTGCTTTTAACGAGCCGTAGGCAGAGTAACCTGGAAATGATTGGTTCTTGGATGTGCTCGAGGTATTTACAATGGCTCCAGCATCCTCCATGAATCGGACGAGGTGTTGTGTTAAGAAAACGGGTCCTTTGAAGTTCGTATTAAGAATCTTGTCGAAGTACTCTTCGCTCATCTCAATGAACATCATTGGCCCACCGACACCGCCATTATTGACCAAGTAATCAAAAGTCGTTCTGTTCCAAACTTCTTTGAGGTTCTTTTTCACTTCCTGAACGAAACCTTCGAATGTTGATCTTTGAGTCAGATCCAACTTCAGTGCTACAGCCCGAACTCCCTTATTCTTCTCAATTTCCTTAACAATAGCTTCTGCTCTATCTTTATAGGAATTGTATGTGAGAATGACGCTAATTCCGCGTTTGCCAAGCTCAAGCGCGGTTGCTTTTCCAATGCCATTACTTCCACCTGTTACGATTGCGATTTTCATAAGATCCTCCTTGTTTTTGTTGTTCAATTTTGATTCTATTTTAGCCGTTTATGCTGGAATAAACTAGATCCAATGGTGCCATTTTATTGCCTAAAAGCACCACTAGTGCCTAAAACCACTCGAATTATCCCATGTATTTATCTTTAAAAGAGCCTAAAAATGCCATGGAGTTCGGAATTGTGTTGGAAAATAGGAAGTCATGTGATAGAATATGTGTATGAATAAAGTTTTAGATGAAATTATCGATCTAATGAAAAGAGCAGGCACTCGACCAATCGAAACCGGAGTACCTGGGCTAAGCATGATTAAGGGAGACATTCCAACACATCAGCTCGCAGCGCTCTACAAGCCGATGATTGGTTTTACGATTCAAGGAACAAAGATTCTTTTAATTGGGGAACGCAGTACTGCCATGAAAGGGCCTTCATATTACGTGTTACCGGTACATGTTCCTGCAACGGCGAGTGTACATCCAGGCCGTGATGGCCGTCCTTACATGTCCCTCGGTCTTGAGTTAAATCAGAATGTTCTTCAGAGTTTGCTAAGAGATCTTCCTGAAGATCTAATACCAACTGCTTCTGAGCATTTCGCAGCTTGTGAAATAGACATCGAACTCATGGAGGCATGGCTGCGGTTATTGCGATTAACAAAAACTCCAAGAGATATTCCAGCACTTGCACCGGCTTATGAACGCGAAATCCTTTATCGCGTTCTGATGGGATCGCAAGGATGGTATCTGAGGCAACTTGGATTGAGAGAAAGTAATTTTTCTAAGATTTCTCAGACTGTAAAATGGCTTCGTGATAACTATACGAAGCCAATTGACATCGGGGAGATCGCATCAAAAGCTGGTATGGCTATAAATACCTTTCACCGTCAGTTTAAACGGGCAACGGGTTTAAGCCCGATTCAATTTCAAAAGCAGTTAAGGCTTTTGGAGGCCAGAAACCTCATGGAATTTGAGGGCTATGCAGTAGCCAGTGCCGCATATCAAGTTGGCTATCAGAGTCCCTCACAGTTTAATCGAGAGTACTCCCGCTTCTTCGGTGCACCTCCAGCTAGGGACACTGAGAAGCTAAGACGAATTGAAAGCGCGAGGGATTAGCGATTAGCCAGTCGCTTCTATCAAAGTAATCTAATCTCTACGATTAAGTTCTCGCCGACCATAAATTACTATTCTTCGATCCTCAATCTTCAATGTGATCGCTAAGAGGCCGACACTTTTGTGTGGTCCGATGTACTGGTTCCATGGTCAGAGAGGCAATCAAACGTGGAGAACAGGTAATGGCTGAAGTAGCTAAAGCAAATGGGAAAGCTCATTAAAATGCTGAATAAGGTAATGCCCGGAACAATACTGTTCCGGGTATTTTTTTATTGGATTTAAAAGGTGAAGTAGTACTAGCAACGGGCAAGTGTGCTTAATATTTTAATGAACGCAATAACTGTTTGGAATACAGTCTATTGAATATCTTAGAAAAAGAAATGAGCTTAATGAAGATTTGTTAAGCCATGTTTCACCTTTGAATTGGGAACATATAAACCTATATGGCCATTACAGTTTCGATAAGAAAAATATCATAACTCTTGATAGTTTGAGACCTTTAAATATAAAATCCGAATAATATAAGCACTATCAACTCATAATTTAGGTGCAGGCCTTAGTAGAGTATAAAAAATAAGGACTTTATGGTTTTTAAATCTTTAGAGTATAATTTCCGCGTTTTGATACCTGCTACCTCAAATGAGGAAAAAGTACAACCTATCAAAATGTCATGGACTCCAATAAGAAGACATATCATGATTAGACATAAGGCTACACCCTATAACATTAACTTGAAAGAATATTTTGAAAATAGAAAAAGCAAAAACAAAAACTTGACCGAAGGGGAACAAGTATGCTCGAGCTGTATGTTTTGAAAGAGATACGTACAGTTCTTAGGCGAGAAAGGAGGAGTAATCCTCCCTACTTAGCCGACAATACACTTACAAATAGTAATTTGTAGAAAAATTTAAAACGAATATTATATTGTATGTGATTGTATAAAGGTGCTCTGATATTATAATAATGATGGAACAGTATTTTATAATAAAAATGAAATTGAAGTGGACAATAGAAAACAGAAAATGACAGGATTAAGTTATTTCATAGATATAGAATATTATTGAGAGGTAAAACTGATGGAATGGATAGGAAGTTTAAAATTGGCAATCAATTATATGGAAAAACATTTGTTAGAAAATATCAGTGCCGATGAAGTGGCAGATGCAGTTTATATGATTGCAGGAACATATAATGGCAGCAGTGTACCAGAAGGAATGAAAATATTTGAAATTTCTGCATTGGAATGGGCAAAATTCAAATGTACAGGTCCATTGCCAGGATCATTGCAGTCTGTGAATACTCAAATCTTTAAAGCGTGGCTGCCAGGTAATCCGGATTATGAGATTGCAACTGGAATGAATATTGAGTGGTACTCAAACGGAGATTGTAGTTCTTCTGATTATGAAAGTGAAATCTGGATTCCAGTAAAGAAAAAGCAGTAGAATTCTTAACAGCTGAATAAATTCCAATTTACATGCATATTAAAATGAGCATAATGTGTAATTGATTTAATTCATATTTTTCTTACAAGACGAAGTATAAGAAACAAATTATATGTTGGCACTTTTGTTGGCAAATAATATTTTTCTATTATTATATTAAAAGTAAAAACTAGGGATTGCTTTAATAAATAAAATTGTATTTATCGTAATCATATATACAGATCAAGAACTATATTCTAATTTAATACAAAAGTATTTGTTATTGATTCAGAGAACATATCTATAAATTATCTAAATTTAACAAATTATATAATTGCCAGTTTGTTTAGAACTCAGCTACTTACTATTATTAATGTATAATTTTAATTGCAATTTATATATTAATTATTTATAACTATAATAGCTATAGATT
>NZ_BAEV01000081.1 GCF_000246895.1 Clostridium arbusti SL206
AAATACTCATTAAATTTGAGAATGACTTCATCTAATTACTAAAAATAATATTTTAATAATTATTTTTAGTAATAAAATAGCCAAAAATCCGTCTCACAATTCATAGATATGAATTGTGAGACGGATTTTATAGTTAAGGCATATTCAAAAGTTTCTAGAAGCTCTTAAATATATCCTTCTTCGCACCGCAGACTGGACATTTCTCAACATTATCTCCAATTTCAGTGTAACCACAAATTGGACATACATAAATTTTTTCAGATCCTATATCAGTCTTTGCCTTAGCTTTATCCTGTGCATCTTTAAATAATTTAGCATGAATCTTTTCTGCCTCTAATGCAAAGTGGAAAGATCTTTCAGCATCTTTTTCACTTTGAAATTGTGCAGTATTAAGGTATACAGGATACATTTGATCAATTTCATGAAGTTCTCCATTTATTGCCCCTTGAAGATTTTCAACTATGTTTGTATTACCAAATACAGCTCCAGCAGCAACGGAACTATCCCCTACCTGCTCTTTAAGTACAGTAAAATGGTTTTTTGCATGAACGAATTCAGCGTAAGCTACTCCCCTAAAAAGTCTTCCTATGTTAGGATATCCATCTTTTTCTGCTTGGTCTCCCCATATAAGGTATCTCATATGAGCCATACTTTCTCCACCGTAAGCTGAACGTAAAAAATCAGCAGTCATTGCATTACTTAATGCCATAATAAACACATCCTCTCATTATTTAGGCACATGAAAATAAATACAAGTCAAGTATAATAGCATACTGACTAATTATTTCTTTAAATATAGCCTATCTCTCATAATATATTATTAAACTTAATGCTTAATAATATACCTAATTATACCATATTATTCTTTTTAATTTTTATTTTTAGCTTAATTAAATGTATTATTAGAATTTGAATTAGGAATCTGAAAATAACTAATAAGTCAAAAATGTAAAATAAACTAGCATACTGACTAAGGCATATTCAAGATGTCTTATATAAAAAAAATTTCCATTAGACTTTTAAATATTATACTGTATAATACATTATGTAAACCAAAAACGTAAACTAATCTACTCCCCAGGAGGTATATTAATGAATAAACTTAAGAATAAGTATTTGCTAATACCTATGAGTACAGCCGTTATATCATTGATATTAGTTATAGTTTTTAACATTCTCAGTGGAAGTGTCAATGATAGATTGTATCTAGACTTTCAAAAGGATGTAGCAAATCACAATATTTCAAAAGTATCTCTTACAGATTCCCCTAAAATAGATGTAAAACTAAAAGATGGAACTATATATAAAACAGATAATCCAAGAACAGATAATTTTAAAGAGGATTTGCTTAGTAAAGGTATCCAGGTTTCTGAAGAAGCTTTTTCTTACAATAGAGACGTTGCCCCTGTAGCAGTACTTTCACTTTCTATACTTACTATAATTGTTATGGTTATACGATCAAGTAATGTTACTTCTAAAAGTCTTTTTTCTGTTGATACACTTGCTGCTGATGCTGTAGAGGATATAGGTTTTAATTTTAAAAATGTAGCTGGAAATGAAGAGGCTAAAGAAAGTGTAAAAGATGTGGTGGACTTTCTAAGAAACCCTGAAAAATATAGTTCCTATGGAGCAAGAATGCCAAAGGGTATAATACTCTATGGTGATCCTGGAACGGGTAAAACCCTTCTAGCTAAGGCTGTTGCTGGAGAAGCTGGGGTACCTTTTTATGCTATGTCTGGATCAGATTTTATTCAGGTATATGTAGGAGTTGGAGCTAGCAGAATTAGACAATTATTTAAAAAGGCAAGATCTCATGGCAAAGCCGTAATATTCATAGATGAGATAGATGCTATAGGTAAGCAGAGAGAATCTGGCAAAGCTGGTGGTTCTGATGAAAGAGATCAAACACTTAATGCCTTATTAACTGAAATGTCTGGCTTTAATGAAAAAGAAGGTATTATCGTTATGGCTGCTACTAATAGACTGGACATGCTTGACTCAGCATTATTAAGACCAGGAAGATTTGATAGACATGTAGAAATAGTGTTACCAGATTTAAATGCTAGAAAAGAGATATTAAAACTTCACTTAAAAAATAAACCAATTGGAAAAATTAACATGGATGATTTAGCCCGTAAAACTTCTTATTTTTCTGGAGCTAAGTTAGAAAATCTAGTAAACGAGGCAGCTATTATAGCTTGTAAATCAGACAGTAAATTTATAGAAAATGAACATATAGACAAAGCCTACTCTATTGTCATTGCAGGTTATGAAAAAATTGACCGTTCTAATATCAGCACTAAGGATAAGTCAATTACTGCATTCCACGAAGCTGGACATGCTTTGGTATCCTTAAAAATGCTTCCAGGTGAAAAAGTATCTAAGGTTACAATAATCCCAAGTACTAAGGGAGCTGGTGGTTACACTTTAAGTATACCTGAAGACAAGCTATATCAAAACAAAGACTATATGATGAAAAAATTAATGGTATTACTAGCTGGTAGAACTGCTGAGGATGTAATCTTCGGTAAAGATTTTATAACTACTGGTGCCTATAGTGATTTTAAGGAAAGTACGCGACTGGTAACAAATATGGTAACTCAATACGGTATGGGTGAAACTCTTGGCCTTTTGAACCTATCTGAGTTGTCAAATATTAATTATAATCCAGGAAACGACATAGTAAAAGAGTGTAAGAATATTATTAATTCTCTTTATGAAGAAACAAAAAATGTTCTTCTTGAAAACAAGGATGTTTTAAACAAGTTATCTGAAAAACTTATGGATAAGGAAACTCTCAATGAAGCCGAACTCCTTGAGATAGTAAAATAAAAAGATATGTGTATCTAGGATACACATATCTTTTTTTAAGTTTTTACTCTAGTTCCATTTCCTTAGGAAATATAAACCAGGATATTATTATTCCGGATATAAGTCCTCCTAGATGGGCCGATATGTCTATGTTAGGTATTGTAAAGGATATGAATAGGTTTATAGCTATTACAAAAATTATGTTTCTAAAAAGTCCTTTGCCTATTCTATGCTTTAGTTTATGTGATATTACTAACACGCCACCTAGCACTCCAAAAATTGCTCCTGAAGCACCTACAGATATACCGCTACTAAATACATAACTAAATAGAGAGGCTATTAATCCAGATAGCAAATACATAATTATATATTTTTTCCTTCCAAAAATGCTTTCAACTAGTCCGCCTATACTATAAAGTGAATACATATTAGAAGCTATATGCACAATGCCACTGTGTAAAAACATACAGGTAAACAACCTGTAGTATTCTCCACTATTTATTAATGTATTGTCTTTAGCTCCAAGAAAATCTAAAACCCTTATATCTATATCAAAGAAATTACTTGATAGTATAGCAGAAATCACATATACAACTATATTGATGGCTATTATTGCATAAGTTACAATATATTTATTATGCTGTACTCTGTTATTATTAATAGAACCTATAGTATTTACAATTTCTGTTACTTCCTCAGAACTTTCCCTTGATGCATACAAAACTTGATTAGTAGATGCATTAATAACTAAAATATTCCCCAAGTTACTATTCACTATATTGGATATATCTGTATTATTTTTTACAACAATAACTTTTATTACATTGATATAATCAGTTTCTAATTTTATATTACTTTTTACAGCTTCATTCATAGAATTTAAATCTTTCCAGCTTGAAAATACAAATAACTTTTTAGGAATAATTTCTGTTTTTATAGCTCCCCAAAACTCTTTCTCATTGCCGTTTATCTCTGTAATCCTATAATTATAATACTCACACAATCTTTCAATTAAATTTCTTATATATTTATCCATAACACGCTCCTTTGCTTAATATTATAACAAATCTATTAAATCAAACTACATTTTTTATAACGAGATTTAAACTCTTAACCAAATCAATTTCGTAAAATTGTATAGGCTTTTTTGTATCAGTATCATATAGCACCCTTATAGTAGGTTTATCTGGAAATCCTGAATTTTGTTTTATTACATATCCTTCTACCCCATTAGATAATCTTACACAGGAACCTAAAGGATATACAGAAAATGTGTTTTTAAAGCTTTCTACAATTTTATCATCAAATAGAGTTCCACTTCCAGCTAAAATAAGTTCATAGGCATCGTTAGGAGTAAATCTTTCCCTATAACATCTATCACTCATCACTGAATCATAAACATCACATACACAAATAATTTTTCCAAATTTAGATATTTCATTCCCCTTTAGTCCATAAGGATATCCTTTACCATCCACTCTCTCGTGATGCTGCGTAACAACTTTGATAGAATTATCTGAAATTTGAAACTCTTTTTCCAAAATTTCTTTTCCATAAATAGGATGTTTTTTTATTTCAGCATATTCTTCCTCTGTTAGACTACCATTTTTATTTATTATGGAGTTTGAAATTTTTGTCTTTCCAATGTCATGAAGTATAGCACCTATTCCTAATTCCTTTAATTCATTTTTATTTAAATTCATACTTTCACCTAAAAATGTGGCCATTATACCAGTATCAATGCAATGTCCATAGGTGTAATTATCGTAGGTATGAATATTGTATAAAAATTTATTCACATCACCAATTTCTATTATGTAATTAATCAAATCTTCAGCTATTTTTAAAGAATCCTTGGATTCTCTTCTATTATTTCTGCATATATTTTTTATTATTTTAGACATGTTCTTCATAGTTAGATTTTTTAATTCTAACAATTGTTTATCCTCTTCCTCCACATCCTCTAATCTACTATCCTCTAAATATATATAAAGAATTCCTATTTCCTTTAGCTTTTCTATGTACACTCTACTTAATTTTATTCCTGATCTTAAGAGTATATTTCCATCACTAGTATATATATTTCTACCAAGGATGTCATCCTCTTTCACTCTATCCATAAATTCTAATCTCATAAAGCACCCCGTAATATAATACTAAAAAGTTTAAGAATATAAAATTTTAGCATCAATTTTATAATATTTTTGCACATTAATACTTATAATATTATTTTCGTATTTTTTTTAATTTAATTTACAAAAATATTATAGTTAATATATTAAAAGTTAAAATATCTAATAAATTATAATAACTTTTATAAAAAGATAAGGTTTAACACTAAAATTAATTTGTGTTAAACCTTTTATCTCTCAATTAATTACAAAGTAACTCCATAAAAAACTATTTTCATACAATTCTTTTGTTTAACATTTAAAAATCTTATTTGTCCAGCATATCAAGCAGTTTATTAAATGTATCTATAGTATCTTCTAAAGGCTTAGGTGTAGCCATATCCACTCCACCCTTTTTGAGAATTTCTATTGGATAATCACTACCTCCACTCTTCAAAAACTCCTTATATTTTTTAACGGCTGGTTCCCCATCTTTTAAAATCATATTGCAAAATGAATTAGCAGCAGAATATCCTGTTGCATATTGGTATACATAAAAATCACTATAGAAATGTGGTATTCTTGCCCATTCCATATCTATTTCTTTATCCACTACCATATCAGGTCCAAAGTATTTTACATTTAAGTCATGCCACATTTTGCAGAAATCTTCTCCTGAAAGTGGATTACCCTGTTCTATACTTTCATGAGTTATCTTTTCAAACTCAGCAAACATCACCTGTCTGAACACAGTAGTTCTAATCTGTTCTAGCTGTTGATTTATAAGGTATAATTTTTTATCTTCATTTTTTTCAGTATTGATAAGATGATTTATAAGTAGACATTCATTAGTTGTAGATGCCACTTCAGCGCAAAACAAAGTATAACTAGCATATACAAATGGCTGAGTTTTTCTTGAATAATAAGAATGTATTGAATGACCCATTTCATGTACTAAAGTTGATACATCATTTATCTCATAATTATAATTAAGTAGTACATAAGGCATAGTGTCATAGCAACCAAAGGAATAAGCTCCTCCTCTTTTACCCTTATTTTCAAATACATCAATCCAACCATCTTTTACTCCCTCAGAAAAAATATCTAAATATTCTTTTCCAAGAGGCTTTAATCCTTCTTTTGCAATTTCCACAGCTTTTTCAAACTCTATATGTTCTTTTGGCATATCCACCACTGGTACATATAAATCATACATGTGTATTTCATCTAACTTCAACAACTTTTTCTTTACATCTACATATCTGTGTAGAGAAGATTTTAAATTTTTATTTACAGTTTCAACTACATTATCATAAACACTTACTGGAATGTCATTTGGCTTAAGACTGCATTCTAATGAATTCTTATAGTGTCTTGTCTTTGATTGAAATACAAAATTCTTTATTGAGGATGAAAGTATTTGTGCAAAAGTATTTTTATAATTTCCATAAGTGTTAAATAAGGTAGTAAAAGCTTGTTTTCTTACTTCTCTATTTTTAGATTTTATGAAATTACTATATTTTACTTCTGTAAGTTCAGCTTCCTTTCCATCTTCATCCTTTATTTTAGGAAAAGTCATATCTGCATTGGAAAGCATACTAAAAATATTTCCTGGTGATTCTAAACAGTCTGAAACGGAAGCTAAAAGTTCCTCCTCACTTTTTGAAAGCACATGAGGCTTCATCTTTAATATATCCTTTATAGCAAAGTCATAAAGTTTCAGTTCAGTGACTCTTTCCATTTCATTTTTAATTGTTTCCTCTGGAATAGATAAAAGCTCAGGAACAAAAAAAGCTTCGGCACTTTTAAATTCTGAAAGATATGCATCTATCTTACTCTTTAAAGTTTGAAAAGTAGTGTTTGTTGTATCCTCATCAGACCTTTGATGAGCATAAATAAATAATTTTTCCAGTATTCTTGAAGCCTCTTCATCTAACTTGTAGAATTCAAGAAGCGTTTCACCCTTGCCTAGTTTTCCAGCTAGAGAAGCAATTTTAGGAGCAAATTCTTTTACTCTTCTAAAATCATCCTCCCAAGTATCTACATCCTTATATACTTTTTCAATTTTCCATTTATATTTTTCATCAATCATATCCCTAGTTTTAGTTTGTTTTATTTCTTCCATATAATTCTCCCCTTTTTTATTAGACATCTTTTATTTGTTATTTATTTTAGATATCTTTATTTGCTTGCTATAATCTATGTAATTTACATAAATAATATCAGCATATCACTAGATAATTCATGAGGTCTAATGTGAGTACAATGTCCCATTAAGGCATATTCAAATAAATAACTAGTCAGTATACTAGTCTATTATGAATTATTATACTACGTTAACAGAACCTTCTGATAGCACCACTATCATCAGAACCTGTTTCCTTGTATAATTTAAAATATACGTCGCATCTTTGACTTGTTATTTATTTTCACATGCCTAATTGAGATTTATTGATAGCTTTCTTTTTTACCATCTATAGCTTGAAATACCTCATAAATCTTTTCTGATATTATATTGCAAAGTTCATCTAATTTTTCTTCCATATCTTCATGTTCAGATATAAGATCAAATTTAACTACCCAAGTAGGATTATATTCATCATCTACATCTTCTATAATATATCCTTTTCCAGCAAAAGCTTCATAATCAAAACAATCGAATATAGCCGTATATTCCCATTCTTCTACATCCTTTTTTGTGTCAAAGAATACATTTACCTTTTCACCATCATAATACATTTTTGTTATGTATTCTGCTCCCTCATTGACTTTATAGCTACCTAATTCCTTTGTAAAAACTTTATTATCTTTATCCTTTTCCATTAAAACTAAAGATGAAAAATTCATATTATCATTCCTCTCAATTGGCTTAGTTTATTTTTATTATATAAGTTAGAACTGCAAATGCATGGCTTACTTGGCGTTGAACTCCCCCTTGAAGAAAAGCAGAGAGCCCAAATTTTAATTTGGTGCGAATCGCTTTCACAGAGTGCAAGCAGAGAACCAAAATCTTCTTTTCCATTTTGTGTGAATCGCTTTCACAGAGTGCGTGGGAGACTTACACCAAGTTAGTCAGGTTAAAATTATATATTAATAATAGTTAGTAGATTAGTTTTAAATAAACTAACAATTTTATAATGAATATAATTTATTGCAACATATATTGAAATAAATACAAATATACAATTTACAAATATGCGAATATTTATTATAATTAGATTTACATAATATGTAAATCTAATTATAACTCCATTTATATATAAATTATGTTGAAAACTTATTTTAAGGAGGTCCCTGCAATGAATAAAAAACATAAAGCAAAAAAAGCATACATAATTATTGCTATAATTATAATTGTCACCACAATACTAATAAAACATAACATTAACTCAAATAAAAGCAAAGATATAAATTATGCAGCAAAACAGTATCTAACTACAGGTTTTTTTAATAGTTATAAATTATATAATGTATACTATTCCCATTTAGTATTTTCTGATTCAAATGATGCTATATTAAACGTCAGAGGAATGCAAGCTAAGGCTCCTCATGCTACAGTATCCTACAAACTAAAGATGTCAAAAAATAGTAGTGAAGTTTGGCATGTAAATAAAGTAGATCCTCTATCAGATGTTCAATATCTAGAAGAAAACAATTAGTCCAAATTCTATTTTTTATTATTTTTTCCTTGGAGTGCTTTCATGCACTCCTCACAAACTGCCTTCATTTTAAGTTCATGTTCTATGAGTACAAATCCAGTTTTATTTTTAATAATTTCTTCTACAGGTAGCATAGGACAATCTATCTCTACTTCTTTATGACAAAGGCTACATTCAATTACATGTTTGTGATTATGTTTTTTTAATTTATAATTATACTTTCCATCTCCCAAATTGAATTTCTCAACGATATCTTTTTGTTCAAACAAATCTAAGCTTCTATACACTGTGGATAAATCCACATTATGCCCATTTTCCCTGCACTGCTCATATATATTATCAGCACTTATTGCCTGTGATGAATTTTCTATAATCTTTAAAATAACTATTCTACCTCGAGTCACTTTAATTTTTCTTTTCCTAAGAAAAGCTTCATAGTCCATGATATCACCTTATATAATTTTTATTTTTATTATAACACATATTGCCATATATGAAGTATAGCTCTAAAAAAACATCATTTTCAATCCAAATAATAGAAGAATCATACCTCCTACAAAATTAGCATACTTAGTAACCACCTCTATTTTTCTCAAATATCTTGATATAATAAATCCTATGCATGACATGCATCCACTGACAAAACCAATAAATAGAGTCTGTGCAAATATCTCAGAATGATTTGATATATTATTAAATACGGTAAACCCAATTACTAAAGCATCTATACTAACAGAAGCCCCCAGTATAATATAAATCTTAGGGTTCAATAATAAATTTTCCGATTTTTTTTCAAAACCATCCTTTATCATAAGCACTCCCACTACCGAAATTATTACTCCTCCTATAATTTTCGGTACAGAAGCAATATATGTATTGAATAAAAGACCCAAATATGAACCTAATAATGAAAATAAAAATTGAAAAAATCCAAATGAAAAGCAAAACTTAATCTTATTTCCTCTTTTCATGCATCTACAAATACCTATACTTATGGCAACTCCAAAAGCATCTAATGATAAAGCTAATGCTATTATGAATAAAGAATATATGTCCATAAAAATCCCCCTTATTACCTTTAAGACCTAATATAAATAGTTTCTTATAATTATATTTATTGTTCTTCATTTATATTAGTATAAATTTTTTTGTTAAATTATTTAAATTGAATATGAAATCTTTATATGTTAAAATTACTTTGGGTAGTATCCTTAAAGAACTGCACCATAAGTGTTATCAAGCTAAAACTTTCTGCTCATATCAATCTGAATGAGACAGCAAAAGAGAATAAATTCCAGCACAATAATAAATTGTGTTTTAAATATTTTGCCCCACAAAAGGGCCCATTATCCTCTGCCGTCTTTTCACACATGACACTTTATATTCATTTTAGGATACCCTATCCGATACTATGTGTGAT
Organism: Clostridium arbusti SL206; assembly: GCF_000246895.1. Taxonomy (GTDB): domain Bacteria; phylum Bacillota; class Clostridia; order Clostridiales; family Clostridiaceae; genus Clostridium_I; species Clostridium_I arbusti. Next base: position 10,002 of record NZ_BAEV01000081.1, read on the forward strand.
TTTTCCTATAAAACTTATTCTATTTTTAAAATTAATTTATGAATACTGTATGCATACTTGCTCATTTATAAATTGAATAACTACCATACATTTTCATATAAAAGAAAAGCACACTAGTTATTTTTCTAAGTTGCAATAAAAACTCAATAAAAATATTTTTAGGGGGAAAAAACATGAAAAATACTTCTTCTACATTTGTATCTTCAAAACAAAAGGGAGAAAAATTAGCACTGCTGACAGCTTATGATTACTCCACTGCAAAAATCATAGATAATTCTGGTATAGATGGCATCTTAGTAGGAGATTCTCTAGGAATGGTATGTTTAGGATACAAAGATACTTTAAGTGTAACTATGGAGGATATGCTCCACCATACAAAAGCTGTTGCAAGAGGTACTGAGAATGCATTATTAATCAGTGATATGCCATTTATGTCTTATCAAACCTCTGTATATGATGCAGTTAAGAATGCTGGAAGACTTATTCAAGAAGGCGGTGCTGAGGCGGTTAAACTTGAAGGTGGTACTTTAGTCTATGATCAAATTAAAGCCATTGTAAAAGCTCAAATTCCAGTAATGGGTCATATTGGTCTTACCCCTCAATCCGTAAACATATTTGGCGGCTTTAAAGTTCAAGGGAAAGAAGATTCTAAGGCAAAGCAAATAATCGAAGATGCAAAAATTATAGAAGCAGCTGGTGCCTTTTCCATAGTACTTGAGGGAATTCCTGCTAAACTGGCAGAAATAATAACTAATTCAGTTTCAATACCAACTATCGGTATTGGTGCCGGTAAATACTGTGATGGGCAGATTCTTGTATATCAAGACATGATTAATATGTTTTCAGACTTCAAACCAAAATTTGTAAAAACCTACGCTAATGTAGGTGAATCCATGACTGATGCTTTTAAAAACTATATCCAAGATGTAAAGAAATGTGTATTCCCATCTGAAGAACATAGTTTTAAAATAAATGATAATGTATTGAGTAAGCTGTATTAAATCTATAAAAATAAATAACAGCTCAAAGAAATATACTAACCTACTTACTAGTTATCTCTTTGAATGTTTATTGGGAGAGGATATTAAAAATGGAGACTGTGCAAAGTATAAAAGAAACTAGAGAACTAATAAAAAGCTGGAGAAGAAACGGATATACTATAGGACTTGTTCCTACTATGGGCTTTCTACATGAAGGTCATAAAAGTCTAATAAAAAAAGCTTCTGCTGAAAATGATAAAGTGGTGGTAAGTATATTTGTAAATCCAATACAATTTGGACCAAATGAAGATCTTACTTCCTACCCAAGAGATCTTGAGAAGGATAAAATCACTTGTGACAATGCCGGTGCGGATTTAATTTTTAATCCACAAGTTTCTGAAATGTACTCTGATAATGCAGTTACTTCAGTAACAGTAGATGAAATCACAGAAGGCCTTTGTGGTGCTAAACGTCCTATTCACTTTAGAGGGGTATGCACTGTAGTTTCAAAATTATTTAATATAGTTACTCCTGATAGAGCTTATTTTGGTGAGAAAGATTCTCAACAGCTTGCAGTTATAAAGAGAATGGTTAGCGACTTAAATTTTGATATAGATATTGTAGGTTGTCCTATTATTAGAGAAGAAGATGGGTTAGCTAAAAGTTCTAGAAATATCTATCTTTCAGATGAAGAACGAAAAGCAGCTACTGTTTTAAACAAAAGTCTTAATTCAGCTAAAGATGCTCTACAAAATGGCGAAAGATATGCTTCAAAATTGGCCCATGTTATATCTGAAAAAATTGATAATGAGCCTTTAGCTAAAATTGATTATATAGAAATAGTAGACAGTGTAGATTTAAAACCTGTTTGTGAAATAACTTCGTCCATACTTGTTGCAATTGCTATATACATTGGTAAAACAAGACTTATAGATAATTTTACATGGAATTTTAAATAGTAAAGATATATAACTAACTACTACTTTAAAACTATCATTGTGTAAAAATATAGACAATCTATTAAAAATAAATTTAATAAGGCATGTGAAAATAAATAACAAGTGAAAGATGCGACGTATATTTTGAATTATACAAGGAAACAGGTTCTGATGATAGTGGTGCTATCAGAAGGTTCTGTTAACGTAGTATAATTCATAATAGACTAGTATACTGACTAGTTATTTATTTGAAGATGCCTAATATAATTAACTGCCACAGGAGGAAAAAATTATGCAATTAAATATGCTAAAGTCAAAAATACATAGAGCAACGGTTACAGAAGCAAAGCTCAATTATGTAGGAAGTATAACAATAGATAGAAAATTAATGAAAGAAGCCAATATAATAGAATATGAAAAAATACAAGTAGTAAATATAAATAATGGCAGTAGAATTGAAACTTATGTTATTGCTGGTGATGAAAACAGCGGAATTATATGCCTTAATGGAGCTGCTGCTAGATATGCACAAGCTGGAGATAAGGTAATATTAATGACTTACTGTGAAATGGATGAAAAGGAAGCAAATCTTCATAAGCCCATTGTAGTCTTTGTAAAAGATGACAATTCCATTTCAGAAGTTACCACCTATGAAAGACATGGTGAAATTAAAGGAATTTAATAAAAAGTTTGTTTCAAAAGATAAATTTATCTTTTGAAACAAACTTTTTTACTTTAAACAGTTTCACTGTCCTCATTATTCATTGTACTGTGCTTTCTACTGTATGCAAAATATATAATGACTCCCAATATAAACCAAACTACAAATCTAATCTTAGTTACCATTGGAAGCATAAAAATTAATACAGCACAGAATATTACAGAGATAAAAGGTGTAACTGGAACAAATGGACATTTAAACCCTCTCTTAATATCTGGTCTCCTATACCTTAATACTACGATTCCAAGAGAAACTATTATAAATGCTGCAAGAGTTCCTATGTTAGTTAGTTCTGCTAAATCTCCTATTGGAACAAAGCCTGCAATTATCATTGTAATCACTCCAACTAGTATGGTACTCTTAACTGGTGTCTTAAATTTATGATGAACTGCTCCAAATGCTTTAGGTAAAAGTCCATCTCTTGACATAGCGAAGAATATTCTAGTCTGACCAAACATCATAACTAATAGAACTGAAGTTATACCACAAATAGCACCTACAGAAACTAAAGCTGACCCCCAGTTAATTCCTATTTGCTGCAGTGCAAAGGCAACTGGCGCTGCTGTATTCTTGTATTCCAAATATGGAACTACACCTGTAAGTATTGCTGAAACAATTATGTACAATAAAGTACAAATTATAAGTGAAATAACAATTCCCTTTGGCAAATCCTTCTGAGGATTTTTAACTTCTTCAGCTGCTGTAGAAACTGCATCAAATCCAATATAAGCAAAGAATACAATTGCTGCACCACTAAGAACTCCCTTAAACCCAAAAGGCATAAATGGATGCCAATTAGAAGGCTTTACATGTCCAGCGGCTAAGACTATAAATAAAACAATAACCACTAGCTTTATTGCAACTATTATATTATTTGTTCTTGCACTTTCCTTTACTCCAATAATTAAAATACATGTTATAACTAGAATTATTAGTATTGCTGGCAAGTTAACAATTCCACCTTCTAGTGGTGAACTTGTAAGTACCTTTGGTAAATTAATTCCTACCGCCTCAAACAAATGAGTAGCATAGGCCGACCATCCAACTGCTACCGCTCCAATTGCAACCATGTACTCAAGGATTAAATCCCATCCTATAATCCATGCCCAAAACTCTCCAAGAGCTGCATAACTATAAGTATATGCACTTCCTGCTACTGGAACTATAGCAGCAAATTCTGCATAACAAAGAGCCGCAAAAGTACAGGCAAGCCCAGAAACAATAAATGATAATATAAGTGCTGGTCCAGAATAATTTGCTGCTGCTACACCAGTAAGAACAAATATACCAGTTCCTATGATAGCTCCAACTCCAAGCATTGTAAGTTCAAGTGGTCCCAAAGCTTTATTTAAGGAATCCTTTCCCTTTGTCTCAGAAATCAAACTTTCAATAGGTTTAGTTCTAAAAATACTATTCATAAAAAATCCCCCCTTATTTTGTATAATGATTATAAAATGATTATATAATTAATAATTTATTTAATAATTATAACATTATTTTTAATAATTCATCAATTTATTGGAAGATTTACAATATTAATATTTTATTTACTAAGTAATTAAAATAATTTTCTAAACCTATTTTGGATTATTAAGAAATCCTTTTCATATCATTATACAAAAAATTATCCATGGATAATTAATCTAAACTTAGTGGAAGTATAAACTCCCATTAAGTAAGAGTTAATTGATTACTCCTCCTCTATATATACAGTTCCTACAAGTCCCGGTCCACTATGAACTCCAGATACAGGACTAATACATCCACCGTAATAAACTGATGATACATTAGGAAGCTTTTCCACCACTTCTTTTAATTTGAGTGCATCTTCTTCTCCATCACCATGGACAATAAATGCTCTACATTTTTTATTTTTTGAAACTTCTTCTGCTATTTCATACATTTTATTTAAAGATTGCTTTCTTCCCCTAACTTTACAATATGTATAATAGTTACCATTCTTATCTGTAGATATTATAGGTTTAAGCTTTAGTATAGTTCCAATAGTTCCAGCCACTCTTCCTATTCTTCCACCTTTAATAAGATACTCTAAAGTATCAACTACAAAGAAGAGATGTATCCTATCTTGTATAGATGGTATAGCTTCTACTGTTTCTTGAAAACTCTTTCCGCTCTCTAAAAGCTTTGCACATTCTTCTACCAGTGCCCCTTCTCCTAAAGATATAGACTTTGAATCACAAATATAAGACTTTATATTTTCATGATTTTTACTTACTAATGTGAGTCCATTATATATACCTGAAAGTCCACTGGACAGAGTTATTCCTATAACATGGGTATAGCCTTCCCTTTCCAATTTATCATAGGTTTCTTCCATATCTTGAAGACTCGGCATAGAGGAGGTAGGCACCTCTTCTTTTAACCCATCATAAACCTTTTGTGATGTAATTTCTATTTTATCCCTATATTCTCTATCCTTATATATTATTCTAAACGGCAAAACATTTATATTGTATTTACTAATTATCTCATTGGGTAAATCTGCTGTAGTATCAGTTATTAATGCTACTTTTTCCATGTAAATTCCTCCTCTTAACATCTTTAGTATATTATATCACTAATGAGTGTATATCTATAATTACACATTTTTCTTTAAGGCATATGAAAATAAATAACAAGTCAAAGATGCGACGTATATTTTGAATTATACAAGGAAACAGGTTCTGATGATAGTGGTGCTATCAGAAGGTTCTGTTAACGTAGTATGATTCAAAATATATTAGTATACTGACTAGTTATTTATTTTAACATGGCTAATATCTATAATCAATTATATACTAATACTCATATTTTTACCTAATATTTTAAAATTTAACCAAAAATAACATATATATCTTTAATATGTATTTACTATTTATTTATTGTTTATACTTTACAAATAATTTATAATATTATATGTAATAATTGCACTAAACAATAAAATGTAATTTGTTTACACTTAACTAGATCATATTAAGATAAACAATAGTTCAGATATATCTAAGTGCAAAGTACCATAAGTAAGTAATTAAAACATTATTATAATGCATATCGAAAAGGTGATAATATGAATATTAATAAAGATCGATTTACAAATCTTGTAGGAATGCGAAATATCAAAACAGGTATTTCCGTCTTTTTATGTGTGATAGTATCTAGATTGCTGAATTTAGAAATTCCATTCTATGCTTGTATAGCTGCAGTAATATCCATGCAGAGTTCTGTTACTTCTTCATTTCATGCTGGAAGAAACAGAATGCTTGGTACGTTAGTAGGTGCCGCCACTGGTCTTACTTTTGCATTAATAGCTCCTGGAAATCCTATTCTTTGTGGCATAGGTGTAATGATAGTAATATTTGTAACCAACTTTTTAAAATGGAATAAATCAGCTAGTATTGGTTGCATAGTCTTTTCAGCTATAATGACTAATCTTAATGGTAGAAGTCCTGTAAATTATAGTGTAAATAGAATTATAGATACCTTTGTAGGTATAGGCATAGCGGTATTAGTTAATTATCTTATATTTCCTCCTAAATACCTTGATAAAGTACTGGTTACCTGTAACAGTCTTGTAGATGAAATAATCCTACTTTGTGGTGAAAGATTCTGCTGCAATAAAAATATTGACACTGAACATCTTAATAAACAAGTGTCAAGTCTTAAAAGTCATATTAAAAACTATAAAAGTGACTTTTTAATAAATAAAAAAGAATTATTACAAGTTGATAAGGTTACTAAAATTTCAACTATTTGTGATAAATTATTTGCTCATATTAACATAGTAAATTCACTTGAAGATAATTTACTTTTAGATGACAAAAATAAAGAAAGTTTATTTCAAATATACAACCGTGATATTTTAAATGAAAATTATAAAAATACTAATTTAAACATAGTATACAATTACCATATGTCTATAGTAATTGATTGTTTAAAAGCACTTTTGTCTATGAATATCACTAAAAGAGAAATTATTAAGACTAGCTGTTCTAAATAGATTCTCTTTTTCAGAAAAAATTAGGATGATACTTTAACATACTATTTTTTTAAGCAATTATTTTTAATAGTAAAATAGCTAAAAATCTGTCTTTCCATGCATAGTAAAATGTAACCTATAGAATAGACACTAACAAAAGAGTCTATATCTATAGGTTCTTATTTTTATATCAATTATTGAAATCATTAAGGCACATTCAAATAAATAATTTGTATTTATCTTATTGTCTATTTTGCTAATTCATAAATAGTATGTGCATATATCTTAGCATTAAGTATTAAATCTTCTACTTCAATATATTCATTTGCCTGATGATCTAAATCAGGTTTTCCTGGAAATATAGGCCCAAAGGCTACTATATTGGGCATTTCTTTAGCGTAAGTTCCTCCACCAATTGCCAATAACTTTGGCTCATCCCCTGTTTGTTCCCTATAAACCTTCTGAAGAGTTTTAATCAATGGATGATCTTCTTTAAAATAAAGAGGTCCTTGATGTTGCATGTTTTCAACTCTTATTCCTGTACCATTAATTCTATCATTTAATGGATTCATAAGATCTTCATAGGATTTAGTTACAGGATACCTTAGATTTAATGTTAATCTAGCCTCATCTTCATTTATATCAGCTACACCTAAATTAAATGAAAGCTTGCCTGATATATCATCTGAAAGTCCTACTCCAAAGGATTCTCCATTTACTTCAAAGCCCACATATCTATTAAAGAAATTTATAAACTTACTTATATCTGAACTTCCAAGATCTAATTCACCTAAAAATGAAAAGAGTTGCATAATAGCATTTTTACCTAGGTGAGGTAAACTTCCATGTGCAGAAACTCCATAGGACTTTACTATTAACATATTATCTTTTTCTTCTGTTTTTAAATTATATCCAGTTCTTTCTGCAAACTGCTCACAATTTTCAATCAAACTACTTTTTAAATCCACTTTAATTCCAGCTTCGCAGTAATCCGGAACCATATTTGCCTTTTGACCACCTTTAATATACTTTATAGTAATATCTCCCTGTGGTTTTACTTTTAAATCCTTAACAAAGTCAAATATAGTTATTCCCTTTTCTCCGTTTATAATTGGATACTCTGCATCTGGTGTAAATCCAGCTACTGGAGGTTTTTCTCTGTCTAAATAGTATTTTAGTTCTTTACTTCCGGATTCTTCATTAGTTCCAAATATTATTCTTACCTTTTTAGAAAGAGGTAATTTTGCATCTACAATAGCCTTAAGTGCAAACAATGTAGACATAATAGGTCCTTTATCATCTGTAGTTCCTCTCCCATAGATTTTACCATCATGTATTTCTGCATCATAAGGAGGATATTTCCATCCATCACCTTCTGGTACTACATCAAGATGACCAAGTGCTGCTATATATTCATCTCCATCACCATACTCTGCATAGCCTACATAATTATCTAAATTAACCACTTTAAAGCCTAAATTCCTTGCAATTTCAAGGACAGTTTCAAGTGCATTTGCTGGTCCTTCTCCAAAAGGCATCCCAACCTCTGATTTTCCTTCTACACTTTTTACTTTTATAACATTCTGAACAGCTTCAATAAGTTGCTCTCTAAGCGCATCCACTTTATTATTAATATCCATAAAATTCCTCCTAACATTTAAAACATCGTAAAAAATAACTATACAATATCTTTGTCTTATTATTTATTTCAGATGAATAAGGCATATGAAAATAAATAACAAGTCAAAGATGCGACGTATATTTTGAAGCCAACAAGGAAATAGGTTCCTAAGATAGTGAGCTATCTTAGGGTTCTGTTGACGCGGTGGGATTCAAAATAGACTAGCATACTGACTAGTTATTTATTTGAATGTGCCTAACCTT
>NZ_BAEV01000080.1 GCF_000246895.1 Clostridium arbusti SL206
ACACGTAGTATAACGGTTTTTAAAGCCGCAAAACTAAGATTTACTAATACTCGTTCAAAGCACTTCTAACCGTAAATACTACATCCATAAGTATTATTTTAAAATCAGTGTAATGATGGAGATTAGAGGTTATAATGCTTGAGGCTGGATGTGATATTTACGATTATGGGTGCCTTCACTGCGAAAGAAAATCTAAGTTTTGCTTAGTTTAAAGACTGGTGATGGATGAGAGTTAGGCATGTGAAAATAAATAGTAAGTCAAAGATGCGACGAATATTTTGAATTGAGCAAGGAAGCAGGTTCCGAGGATAGTGGGCTATCTGAGGGTTCTGCTGACGCAGTAGGATTCGAAATAGGCTAGCATACTGACTAGTTATTTATTTGAATATGACTTAATGATAGAGAATGTAAAGACTATACAGAGAGTATGGGCAACAGAAAATCACAGGCAGATTCAAAGAGAAAAAATATATTACGAGTGATATAAAAATTAAAAAGGGTGTGTTAAAATGAAAAATATTAGTTGTGACATAAAGAGAATGGAAGATAAGATCGTTACATTTAGTAAATTTGGTGATACCGGAAAAGGTGGTATAACAAGGTTATCTTTAACAGAACCAGCCCTTCAGGCAAGAGCAGAATTCTGCAAGAGAATGAAAGCACTGGGAGCAGAAATTGTAACAGATGATATGGGAAATGTTTATGCTACATTTAAGGGATCAGAAGATCTTCCGCATATTGCAATGGGATCACATTGTGATTCAGTAGTACAAGGTGGAAACTATGATGGTATTTTAGGAGTATTGACCGGAATGGAAGCAGCTGAAACTATTGTTACAGAGAAGATTCCTCACCGTCATCCAATTACAGTTATGATTTGGACCAATGAAGAAGGGGCTCGTTTCGATCCTGCTATGATGTCCTCAGGTGTTATTACTGGTAAATTTGATAAGGCCAAGATGCTAGCGTCAAAGGATAATGAAGGAATTACCTTTGGTGAAGCTCTAGATGCAAGTGGATATAAGGGTGACGAGAAGAACAGAATAAATCCTAAGGACTATATGGCTTTCTTAGAATTGCATATTGAGCAGGGGCCAGTACTTGAAGCTGCAAAAATAGATATAGGTGTTGTAGAGGGCGTTGTTGGAATGGTAAATTATGAATTTGAATTTATCGGCCAGGCTGGTCATGCTGGAACTGTTCCACAGAAGATGAGACAAGACGCACTTTTAGCAGCTTCTGAGGCTATTCAGTACCTTCATAGAGAACTTGACAAACTTGATGAAAGACTAGTTTATACTACTGGTAGAATTATTTGTTCACCAAATGTACATACAATTATACCAGATGATGTTAAGTTTACCTTGGATGCAAGACATCAAGATCCAGCAGTAGTACAGCAAGTGGTTGAAGTTATTAAGAAAATTCCTTCTGAACTTGCAAAGTGCAAGGTTAGCTACAAGGAATTATGGTCACGTAAAACTGTTAGTTATAATAAAGAACTTGTGAATTTCGTTGAAAAAAATGCAAATCTTTATGGCTACTCTAATATGAGAATGTACAGTGGTCCTGGACATGATGCTCAATTTGTAGCTGATATGTTGCCTGTAACTATGATATTTGTTCCGAGTATTGGTGGACACAGCCATTGTGAAATAGAAAAAACTCCTGTGGAGAATTGCTTAAAAGGGGCTAACGTATTATTACAAACGCTCTTGGATATCGATAAGAAGTAGACATCTATTTAGCTTGAATTATACATTGATAATGTTTTTAGTATCCATAATTATCTATGTAAACTACTAAATAGCTTCTAAAATTAACTGAGATTAAGATTATCATTAAAGCTAAGAATTCTGTTTATCTAAACTTAGTGAGAATAAAAAAAGTTCTTACTATAAATAATATTAATAACTAATTAAAGAGGAGTGAATTTATTATGAAAGAAGAAATGCATGAATTAAAAGAAGACATAAGTGGAAGTAAACTATATAATGAAGATCTTGCCCCTACAGCTATTAAGGATAGAACTTGGAATACTTACAACTATACGGCATTATGGATAAGTATGGCACACTGTATACCTACTTATATGATGGCTGGTGGACTTATTGCTTTGGGAATGAATTGGATACAGGCTCTAATAACTATTACCCTTGGAAACATTATTGTTTTAATACCAATGTTATTAAATGCTCATCCTGGCGCTAAATATGGAATTTCCTTTCCGATTTTGGCAAGAGCTTCTTTTGGTACAAAAGGTGCTAATATACCGGCAGTGCTGAGGGCGATAGTTGCTTGCGGGTGGTTTGGTATAAACACCTATATAGGTGGAAGTGCCTTAAATGTACTATTTTCAGCAATAATACCAGGATGGAAAACTATGGGCGGAAGTTTTACTATACTTGGATTAGCATTACCTAATGCTATAACATTTATGATATTTTGGGGATTACAGATATACATCATATACAAGGGAATGGATGTAGTTAGAAAGTTTGAAAACTGGGCTGCTCCAGTAGTATTAATTCTTGCTCTTGTCCTTGTAGTTTGGGCAGTTTATGCTGCTAAGGGTTTTGGACCATTATTCAGTGAACCAAGTAAATTTAAAACTACAGGTGAATTTATAAAAGTATTTATTCCTTCGTTAACAGGTATGATTGGCTTCTGGGCAACCTTATCACTTAACATACCTGACTTTACAAGATTTGCAAGAAGTCAAAGAGAACAGATAATAGGTCAGGCAATTGGATTACCACCAACTATGACAATATTCTCAGCAATGGGTATAATAGTAACTTCAGCTACAGTTGTAATATTTGGAAAAGCAATGTGGGATCCCGTTGATATAGTTTCAAAATTTACAAATCCTATAGTACTTTTCATAGGTTTTGCCGGAATAGTTGTTGCATCATTATCTGTTAATATAGCAGCAAACATTGTTTCACCAGCAAATGACTTTTCAAACATGATGCCAACACGTATTAGCTTTAAAACTGGCGGACTTATTACAGGTATTTTAGGTATAGTTATAATGCCTTGGAGACTTTTATCTGATCCTAGTGGATATATATTCAATTGGCTTGGAACTTATTCAGGAATACTTGGACCAATTGCAGCAATTATAATTTGTGATTATTGGATTTCTAAAAACAAAAAGCTTAATCTTAAAGATCTTTTTTCTGAAAATGGAATTTATACTTATTCAAATGGTTTTAATAAAAGTGCAATTATAGCATTAGTTATTGGAGTTGTTGTAGCGCTTATAGGTAAAGTAGTACCAGCATTGAGCATAATAGTTGACTATTCATGGTTTGCTGGCTTTGGAGTATCCTTCATAGTTTATTTACTACTAAATCCTAGAGACAAAACAGCAAGTGCTGAAGGTTCAGAGCCAGAAGAAACTCCAGCTGTATAAAAAATATATTAACAATGAAATTTATTTTAAAGTATGGAATTCATAGATTATATATTAAAAACAATTAAAAAGTTATAATAATTAAAGATATTCAATATATGTCATAAATTGTTTTAAGTTGCATTAGTTTTTAATGAAGATTAACTTATAAACCATTAAGGCATATTCAAATAAATAACTAGTCAGTATGCTAGTCTATTTTGAATCCTACTACGTCAACAGAACCTTCTGATAGCACCACTATCATCAGAACCTGTTTTCTTGTATAATTCAAAATATTCGTCGCATCCTTGGCTTGTTATTTATTTTCACATGCCTAATATTAGCAAGTTTTAGTTTAGCGATGTTAATATTAATGGTTTAAGGTTTTTATATGAGCATATCAAATAAAATTAAAGATTATAAAGGGAGGTGAACTTTAGTGGGATCTTGTACTTATAATACATCTTCTTACTAAAGATAATTATGGATACAGTGATTAAAAATGGAACTATAGTAACAGCTACAGATACTTTTAAGGCTGATGTGGCAATTAAGGATGGAAAGATTGAGGCTATAGCTAATGATATAGATGCAGGAGATGCAAAAGTAATAGATGCAGAGGGGAAATTTATATTACCTGGAGCTATAGATGCTCATACTCACCTGGCAATGCCCTTTGGAGGTACCGTTTCATCAGATGATTATGAAGCAGGTACAAGAGCTGCTGCTTGTGGTGGAGTTACTACAGTATTTGATTTTGCTCTTCAGACTAAAGGTGAAGGAATTATTGAAACTGCACAGAGAAGAAATAAGATCTGTGAGCCTCAGGCTTGTGTAGACTATGCTTTTCATGTTGCAATTACAGATTTAAGACCAGAAGTACTTGAAGAATTCCAAACAGCGGTGGATTATGGCATACCTAGCTTTAAGGTATTTATGGTTTATAAAAAAGAAGGTCTTATGGTAGATGATGGAGTACTTTGCAAGATATTAAAGAAGTCTAAGGAAACAGGAGCACTTATAAGCGTTCATGCTGAAAATCCAGATTTAATAGATTTAAGAACGGAGCAGTTTTTAAAAGAAGGAAAAACTTCAGCTTGGTATCACTATCTAAGTCGTCCTGAGTTTGTAGAGGCAGAAGCTGATAAGAGAGCTATACATTGGGCAAAGTCATTAAATGCTCCACTTTATATAGTACATCTTGCAAATAAAGAGGGTATGGAAGAAGTTAAAAAGGCAAAGGATGAAGGTTATGAAATCTATGCAGAAACTTGTCCGCAGTATCTTCACTTTACTAGCGATGTGTATAAGAGAGAAGACGGAAGGAATTTTGTTTGTTCACCTCCAATGAAGGGACAGGAAAGTCAGGATGCTTTATGGGAAGGTATAAAGACAGGAGATATTGCAACTATTGCTACAGATCATTGTCCATTCCAAAGCTATGAGAAAGATTGGGGAAAGGATGATTTTACAAAGATTCCAAATGGTTGTATGGGTATAGAAAATATGTATCCTTATATGCTTAGCGAGGCTAATAAGGGAAGAATTTCTTTTAATAAAGTTGTAGAGATTTGTTCATCAAATCCTGCTAAGATATTTGGTTGTGCTCCTGCCAAGGGAACTATAATGCCAGGCAGTGATGCTGATATAGTAATTTATGATCCTAGTAAGGAGTTTGTGGTTTCAAAGGATAATATGCATTCAGATGTGGATCATACTATTTGGGAAGGTACTGAGCTTAAGGGTTATCCTGTTATGACTTTTTCAAGAGGTCGTGTTGTGTTTAAGGATGGAGAGTTTATAGGGGAACCTGGCTGGGGTAAGATGCTAAAACGTAGAAGAAAGTAGATGTGGGTGTTTTAAAATAAGTCTCAAAGCTAATGCTATATTTGCATTTATGATAACGTTCAGCTTCAAAAGAAAATCTAAGTTTTGCTTAGTTTGAAACACTATGACTTTTAAACTCCCTTGGGTCAGACAGAAAAAGTCACTTAACGTTTTTCAAACACGCAAAACTAATATTTTCTAGTATTCGCTTCAATGTTATCTACAATGCAAATATACCATTATGAGACTTGTTTTAAAATCTTATAATGAAGGTTAAGGTAGTTAAAGTTATTGATTCAAAATTCTAAACCCTTTAAACTCCCTTTGGTCAAACAGTAAAGGGTTCTTAACGAATTTTAAAGTCGGCAAGATAAGATTTCTAATTATTTATTCGAAGATATCTACAATGTACATGCCATGCCAATGAGACTTATTTTAAAAGCTAACTATGAAAGTTAGGGTACTTTGAATGGTGTTTCAGGATGCCTTAGTTTGAAATACTATGACTTTTAAGCTCCCTTAGGTCAGACAGAAAAAGTCACTTAACGTTTTTCAAACACGCAAAACTAATATTTTCTAGTATTCGCTTCAATGTTATCTACAATGCAAATATACCATTATGAGACTTGTTTTAAAACGTAACTATTAAAGTTAAGCACTTCAAGTAGGGTTTGATGAAGAATCAAAGGAAAACTAATGGTATGATTGCATCTATGATAAGGTTCAGTTTTAAAATGAAATCTAAAAATCTAAGTCAAGAAATAAACAGATGAGTATATTGACGATTTCAGCAGTATAGTGGAGTTTAATGAATTTAAATTAGTGCCATGGAATTTAGTTGCTTGTAGTGATATGAACTTTTATTAAGGTTCATGTTAGAATAGGTTCATTGTTAATTTGTTTGAAAATTTAGAATGTTACAAATGTTTAACTCATAGGTATATATACATTTAGTTTAGAAATATACTGTGTAATTAGCAGTTAGCATATATGATTTAGAAATAAGCATGAATATAGTGAAATAACGTTTATCCTATGACTATTCACTCTAATACTAGCATCGCACTCTGCGAAAGCGGGAGTAAAGAGTGGCTAAGTTCTTGGATAATGAATTCTAAGTATCACAAACCGATACTTAGAATTCTGTTTATTTATTATTATGAGATTACTAGAGTAGATGATTATTTGATAAACAAAATTAAGCAGAAAATGGAGGAAATTTGTTATGGTTAAAAAGAAAGTAACAAAAACTATGATTATAGAAGAAACAGCAAGATGTCTTTTGTGTTATGATGCACCTTGCAGCAAGGCATGTCCGGTGGGATTTAATCCATCTAAGAATATGAGATCTGTTAGATTTCAAAACTTTAGAGGAGCAGCTGAGGCAGTAAAGAGAAATAGTGAAGTGGTAGGAAAATGTGGTGAAGCCTGTAATAACGGGAGATTTTGTCAGAGAAATTGTATAAGAGGAAAAATAGACAGGCCTATTCAGATAAATATGGTTCATGAGTTTTTAACTGAAGACAAAAATAAGAGTGAGGGGGATGTTTAATATGGAAGATTTATCAATTGAATTCTGTGGTGTAAAGTGTGAAAATCCGTTTTTTCTTTCCTCCTCAGTAGTTGGAAATAATTTTGAGATGTGTGCTAAGGCCTTAGAAATGGGTTGGGGTGGAGTTGTTTTTAAAACTATTGGTTTTTATGTGTCCAAGGAAGTTTCACCTCGTTTTGATACTATAGGAAAAGAGGGGACTCCTTTTATAGGTTTTAAAAATTTGGAGCAGATTTCAGAGCATTCTTTAGAGGAAAATTTAGAGTGGATGAGACAGCTTAAAGAAAAATATCCAAGTAAGATTTTAGTGGCTTCAATAATGGGACAAAATGAGCATGAATGGACGGATCTTGCAAAATTAGTTACTGAAATAGGTGCAGATATAATAGAATGTAATTTTTCTTGCCCTCAAATGGCAAATAATGATATGGGGTCAGATGTAGGACAAAATCCAGAGTTGGTTAAAAAATACTGCCAAGCGACAAGAAGGGGAACTAATTTACCTATACTTGCTAAGATGACACCTAATATAGGAAATATGGAGGTGCCTGCAATTGCTGCTATGGAAGGTGGAGCAACAGGGCTTGCTGCAATAAATACTATTAAAAGTATTACAAAAATAGATTTAGATAGTTTTTTATCCTATCCAATAGTTAATGGTAAATCCTCTGTTTCTGGATATTCTGGAAAAGCTGTAAAGCCTATAGCACTAAGGTTTATACATGATATGGCAAAAAACAAGACTCTTAAAGGGGTACCTATAAGTGGTATGGGTGGAATAGAAACTTGGGAAGATGCAGCAGAATTTATATTACTTGGTTCTACTAATCTTCAAATTACTACTGCTGTAATGCAATATGGATATAGAATAATTGAAGATTTAATAAGTGGATTGTCTTATTATATGGAAGAAAAGGGTTTTAATAAGCTTGAAGACATGGTGGGACTTGCTCTTGAAAATATAGTGCCAGCAGAAGAACTGGACAGAAGCTTTATTTTATATCCTTCCTTTGATGAAGATAAATGTGTAGGTTGTGGAAGATGCTATATTTCCTGTTATGATGGAGGACATCAGGCAATAAAATGGGAGAGTGATATACGTAAACCGATTCTTCTGGAAGATAAATGCGTGGGTTGTCACTTGTGTACGAAGGTATGTCCAGTAACGGCTATATCTTCTGGAAAAATCAAATACAAGTAAATAATTTAGTTGATTTTATTAAAGACTATACTTATTTTACAAATAGAAGAACAGTTAATACAACAATGAGCAGCGACACATTAATACTATATGTGTTACTGCTCATTGTTGTATTTAGGCATGTGAAAATAAATAACAAGTCAAATATACTAGTATACTGACTAGTTATTTATTTGAAGATGCCTTATATATAAGTTTAAGAATAAAAAACACATAACTAAAAATATAAATGCAAAAAATGTCAAAAAAAGGGGGCTGCTTTTTTGTAATTTTGATTATTTAATATAGTATAATTATATAGAACATTTAATATTCAGCATTCAGCATAATTATACAAAACGATTACAAAAGACAAAACATAAATATATCCGATTTGATAAAGAATTCCTTGAATATAAACTTATGGATGATATAACATTTACGAATTAGAATGTTGGTTGGTTTTATGAATGATAAAAGTTAAATAAAGGCGCAATTTCATAGATAATAAAAGATAAATGGAATACGGAATTAAAAATAATTGTATTATATGTTGATTTAATTTGAAAGCAGAGGGATACACGATGAAATACACTTTAAAAACTAGTAAAAAACCATTTTTTTGTATTAAAGATAATGTTATTAATACAGTTAATAAGGATTTTATAGATTTTAGTGGATATTTAGAAAAAGAATTGATTGGGAGATCTCTTAATGAAATAAGTAGATTACTTAGAATTGATACTGTAGTAAATCTTAAGGATATTGAAGATAAATTTCAGGGCTATGTATTTACTAAAGATTACAATGCAAGAGAAGTAACTATTGTTTGCAAACATTTAGAGGCCAATAATGAAAGAAGATATTATTTTAGAGAAAAACCAAATTCACGTATTGAAGATAAGATGATGTTTGTAGCACAGATTTGTAAAAATGATAAAGTTGGAACTGCAATTTGGAGTTTCCCAGATTTTATTATGCTTAATTGTAACAATAAGTTTTTGAAAGACTTTTATTATCCATGTACTAGAAGAGAAAAGTGCATAGGAAAATATAAGAAAGAAATAGTAACTGGCTGTGAGGATAATAATATAGATGAAATATGGTCCATAATTAAAAATACTGGAGAATCATATCATGCAAATGAATTGAAGCATGAAGATAAAGTGAATGGAACTAGCTATTGGAATTTATCTTTAGTGCCTATATATGTAGATGGTAATATTAAATATATAGTAGAAAATAAATGGGATGTAACGGAAAAAATACTGGGTAGAGAATTAAGGGATAAGCAGAGTAAGATTATTGAACACCAAAAAAAACAGTTAGAGGTTATAATTGAAAATATGTCAGATCCTCTGCTTATATTTGATAAAAATGGTAAGTACATAAATGTAAATAAGGCAGGAAGAGAAAAGTTTTCACTATGTAAGAATCTAAAAAGGTTGTGGGATAGTCTTAAAGAGGTTGAATATCTTAATATGGATGGACAGTTAATACAAAAAAAAGATTTACCTGCGGCTATGGTATTAAGAGGAGAAAAAGTATCAGGATATAGAATGATTATAAAAGATCGTAATGGAGCTGTTTATTGTGAAACAAATGGTACCCCTGTGTACGATAGTGAAGGGAACTTTATAGCAGGAATTTTATGTAGTCGTGATATTACTGAAAAGATAAAAAATGATAATCATATATTTATAGATAAACAATATGATATCTTAAATAGAATGATAGAGGAGCTGGATTTAACAGTATTAAGACTATCTTATCCAGACTTAAAGCTTATAGATATTAATAAAACGGCATATAATTTTATAAAATCAGAAAATCCGGATATAGATTCTATAGATGATATCAAAGGGATTAACTATAAAGATATAGTTGATAGTTTTGACAAAGTATATGTCCTTGAACAAATTAAAGCTGTAATAGATAGAAACGAAACATCCTATTCTAAATATAGAAAATTTATTATTTCAGGAGAAGAAAAATTTATAAATACAATATACCAACCTATGTTTGGAATTCACAATGAAATATTAGAAATAGTTGCCATTGGAATTGATGTTACTGAACAAATAAAAGCTAATAGAGAAATGAAGAAAAGTCTTAAAGTGCAAGAGGAAATATTTGGAAATATATCCCACGAAATGAGAACACCTTTAAATGTAATTTTTAGTGCAGTTCAGCTATTTGAATTGTATTCAAAAAATGAAGCTCTATATAAAAATAAAAATAATGTTAATAGAAATATATATACCATAAAGAAAAACTGTTATAGGTTATCAAGGACTATAAATAATATGTTAGACTTATCAAAAATAAAACTGGGCTATTTTGAAGTAAATCTATTTAATGGAAACATAGTTACCATGATTAAAGACATAGTTAAAGGTGTATCAGAATATTTTACAGACAAAGAAGCTAGCATTGTATTTAATACGAATATAGATGAGAAAATTATTGCATATGATGCTAATAATTTTTGTAGAGTTATACTTAATCTCATCTCTAATGCAATTAAATTCTCAGAAGATAGTGTAGATATTTCTATAAAAGTTAGAGACAAAAACGATTTTGTTGAAATATATGTAGAGGATAAAGGTATAGGCATTGAAAAAAGTCATTTACAAGATATATTTGAAAAATTTAAACAAGTGGACAAGTCATTTACGAGAACTAGTGAGGGGAGCGGATTGGGCTTATATATTGCAAAGTCAATTGTTGAATTGCACAATGGAAATATAAGTGTAAAAAGTGAATTAGGTGAAGGCAGTATATTTAAAATAGTTTTACCTGTAAGACTTACAGAAATAAATATTAATAGAAATGATTGTTTTGACAGAGAAATGATAAATATGGAATTCTCTGATATATATTCTTAAGTGGTTATTAAAAAGTTAATAGGGGGTATTGAGCGACCGATGATTATTACTTGCAATAATGTAACAAAGCTGCCTTATCTTGAAAAAATGAGAATAGTAGCAGGTAGAGGTGGATTAAATAAAGTCATAAAATGGGTACATGTAATGGAAAATCCTAAATATACTGAGTGGCTAAAAGGGGGTGAACTGCTTTTAACTACAGGAGTAGCTATTGGTGAGGATATATCCGATCTTTTAAAGTTTATAGAGGATATAAATTGCAGAAATCTTTCAGGTCTAGTTATAAATGTAGGACCCTATATAAAGGAGATACCAGAAGAAGTTATAAAACTTGGAGATTCTCTTGATTTTCCCATATTTGAATTGCCTTTTGAAGTTGGATTTATAGATATAAGTCAAAGTATATGCAGGTCTATCTTTACAAATAAAATAGAGCAAGAATCTATGGATAATTTTATGAAGGATATTATTTTTAATGATTTACCAGTAACAGATGAATTTTTAAATAGAGCCATTTCTTATGGATATAATCCTCAAATGTCATACTGTGCATTTATAGTTAAAATGGATAATTTTAGAGATTTTATTAAGAACAATAAAATAACTGATGAGAGAGAAGCTTTAGAGATTAAGCAGCATGTTGGACAAGTGGTAACAGATACTATGAATAAATGGAATAGAAAAGTTCTTCATACTATTCAGAATAATTCTATTGTACTTATGCTTCCAATAGAAAAAAGGGATAAGGAAAATGATAAGATAAACAATATTGCAAAAGATGTGATAAAAGAAGTTAAAGCTAAGATAAATGATTTAAATGTAAATATAGGTATTGGAGATTATTTTGTAGATTTGAAAAATTTCAGAAAAAGTATAGTTAAAGCAGAAAAGGTATTAAAAATTTTACCTATTACTAAAGAAGAAAATATAGGACGCTATAAGGATATGGGTATTTACAGGGTATTTTTTGATTTAGATAAATACGAGGAGATAAAGAGTATTTATGAGCAAACTTTGGGGAGTATAATTGCTTATGATCATGAACTATTAGATACCTTGGAGGTTTTTATAGAAGATGGATGCAATCTAAGTAAAACTTCAGAACGACTTTTTGTACATAGAAACACTCTTAGATATAGAATTAACAAAATAGAAGAGATATCTGGCAAAAATTTAAAAAATATTGATGATATATTTAGTTTTAGTATAGCTTTAAAAATAGGAAAGTTCCTAAAATGTATATAATAGACAGAGTATACAAAATTATATGAGTCTATTTGTACACTGTGTATATATTAATAAAATTAAAAATATGGTAAATTATAAACATGATAATTATTAAATTATTAAATAATATAATTTAAAATTATTATTAATTCAATGAATTGGATTTTATACAACAATTTTAATAAATTTATATTTGATATTGTGTATAAGCAAATTGAAGGAGGATTTACCATGGAAAATACTAAATTAAAAAAGAATCATCTTAGCATGCTTGAAACTATAGCAATGTCTGTTGCTATTATGGCACCTACTGCATCTATGGCCTTGAATGTTTCCTTAATGGCAGGTGTTTCATCTTATTCTGTTACATTGGTATTTATAATTTCTATGATTGTTGTTGGATTTGTTTCACTATCTATTATTAAATTCAATAGACATTTTTCAACAGCTGGGTCCTTATATACCTTTACTGAAAAATCATTAGGTAAGAGAACAGGTTTTATCTCAGGATGGTCACTTCTTTTAACATATTTGATGTTTACAGCAGGATGCACCGCGGCACTTGGATCATTTGCAAAAAGTTTTTTAAATACTGCATTTGGTATTAATATAGGATGGTTACCAATTGCATTAGTATGTTCAGTTATAATAGGTTTGGTTTCATATATGGATGTGAAGATAAGTACAAGAGTAATGTTGGTATTTGAAGGCATATCCATAGTATTAATACTAATATTAGCGGTAGTTATATTTTTTAAAGTTTCTAAAACTACGGGTCTTAGTACACTTCCCTTTAAGAGTAATGGTAATAATATGTCTGCTATTGCTACTGCCTCAGTTTTTGGTTTTCTGTCCTTTGCGGGTTTTGAAGGAGCATCAAGTCTTGGTGAGGAAACAAAAAATCCAAAGAAGTTCATACCTATTGCGATAGGTAGTGCTGTTATTATAACAGGTTTGTTCTTCCTGCTTTCAAGTTATGTTCAGGTCATAGGCTTTGGTGCTAATGAAGCGGGAATCAAAACACTAGCAAAATCATCACTACCACTTAGTGATTTGTCTTTAAAATATATATCAAGTAGTTATGCTTTAATGTTAACCCTTGGAGCTATATTATCATTTTTCTCTTGTGCTCTTGGAAGTGCATCAGCAGGAGCAAGAATGCTTTTCTCAATGAGTAGAGATGGAAGGATAAATGAGAAATTAGCAACTGTTCATCATAAATATAATACACCTTATGTTGGTCTTGCCATAATAACAATATTCGCCATTGTAGTGGAAATTGCTTTGTATAAGAAGAGTGGTACAGAAGTATTTGGATACTGTGCAACTATTGCTTCGCTAGCCTTAATAATTTCATATCTACTTACAAGTATTGGAGCTATGGTATACTTTACAAAAAATAAGATGTGGGGTATTAAGAATCTAATAGTACCTATTATATCCATTGCAGCCTTGGTATTTGTACTTTACTCAAATATATATCCCATACCAGAGTTTCCAGCAAATATATTCCCATTTATAATAGCTGGATGGATCGTTATAGGTATGGTTATTACCTATAAATTTGAAATTTCTCATGAAAATAAGAGTGTTGTAGGTACTGTATCTGAAAAGATAGGATAAACATTAGATGTTTTAGAGTCTTGTTTTTAAATTTTGTTGTAAATAAATGAAAATTAAGTAATAATAAGTTAGTTAAAAATCAAAATTAATATATAAAATATTTATAAAGATAGGGGAGTTTGTCATGATAGAAGAAAAAATCGCAAAAATTTCAACAGAGGTACCAGGACCAAAATCAAAGGAACTTATGAAAAGGAGAGAAAGATATGTAGCAAAAGGGGTTGGATGTTCAGCACCTATATTTGTAGAAGAAGCAAAAGGAGCTCTCATTAAAGATGTAGATGGTAACGTATTTGTAGATTTTGCTGGTGGAATAGGTGTTCAAAATATTGGACATAAAGATGAAGAAGTTGTTAAGGCTATAAAAGCTCAGCTTGATAAATATATTCATCCAAGTTTTCATGTTAATATGTATGAACCATATATAGCTTTATGTGAAAAATTAGTGGAGATTACACCAGGAAACTATGATAAAAAGGCCATGCTTGCAAACAGTGGAGCTGAAGCTGTTGAAAATGCCATAAAAATAGCTAGAGCTTATACTAAGAAGGCTGGAATAATTTCACTACAAGGTTCTTTTCATGGTCGTACTAATATGACTATGTCTATAACTAGTAAATATAAACCTTATAAAAATGGTTTTGGACCATATGCTGCAGAAACTTATAAAACAGAAGCTGCATATTGTTATAGATGTCCTGTAGGCTGTGAATATCCTTCTTGTAAAATTGCCTGTGCAGAAAAACTTAGAACAATGCTTAAGACAGTAATATCCAGCGATATGATTGCATGTCTTATTGCAGAACCAGTTCAAGGTGAAGGTGGTTTTGTGGTGCCTCCTAAAGAATACTTTAAGATGTTAAGAGAAATATGTGATGAGAATGGAATAGTATTTATTGTAGATGAGGTTCAAGCTGGATTTGCAAGAACTGGTAAAACTTTTGCTCATGAGAATTTCGATGTAGATGCAGATATTATAACTATGTCAAAATCCATTGCAGCTGGAGTTCCTCTAAGTGCAGTAGTAGGAAAAGCAGAAATTATGGATGCTGCATGTGTTGGGGGAATAGGTGGAACTTATGGTGGAAGTCCACTTGGCTGCGTAGCAGCACTTAAAGTTATTGAAAAAATAGAAAAAGAAGATCTTAATAAAAAGTCCATTGAAATGGGTAAAGTTATAATGGCTAGATTGAATGAAATGAAGGAGAAATATATTGCTATTGGAGATGTAAGAGGAATTGGTGGAATGATAGGTCTTGAATTTGTTAAGAATATAGTTACAAAGGAGCCAGATGGTGCTTTTGTAAAAAATGTTATATCCTATTGTTTCAAACACGGAGTAATATTCTTGAATGCAGGACTTTTCGGCAATGTAATTCGTTTCTTAGCACCTCTTGTCATTACAGATGAACAGTTAAAATATGGTTTGGATGTACTTGAGGAAGCAGTCAAAGAAGAAGCTGACAAGGAATTATTAACTTATACTGCAGTGAAGGAAGTAGTTTTAAAATAAAGTTTAAGATTGTCTTTGTATTTGATAAAGTTCAGTCAAATCCATTGACAGCTACGGTAATAGATGTAGCAAACTTTGTTAAAGAAAATAAAGTTCAGATAAGTCTAGAGTTAGTTATATATTATTAGCTCTAGACTTTATTATTCATTTATATAAGGCATCTTCAAATAAATAACTAGTCAGTATACTAGTCTATTTTGAATTATACTACGTTAACAGAACCTTCTGATAGCACCACTATCATTAGAACCTGTTTCCTTGTATAATTTAAAATATACGTCGCATCTTTGACTTGTTATTTATTTTCACATGCCTAATATTCTTTAAATCTCTGCTACTATTTTCCCTATCTCACTTAAATCATACCCATCTATGCCCTCAAGCTCTATTTTAAAATTTTCTGAAGTGAGTATATCAATTAGAGTTTTAAAGGGTATTTTATCAATATCATCCTTTTTCATTACAAGATCATAGCTTTCCTTTTGTAATGGAATAAAGTCTAATCCTGGGAATTGAAGAGCTGATTTTTCAATTCCCAGGCCTAAATCTGCCTTACCTTGATGAACAACATTTGCTACAGCTAGATGAGTTAAATATTTTTCATTATATCCTTTTACATCATTACTAGAAATATCCATAAGCTTTAAGTGTTGATCTAGAAGTACTCTAGTACCTGAGCCATTTTCTCTGTTCACAATAGTAATATCTTTTCGCTTTAGATCTTTCCAACCCTTGATGTTTTTTGGATTGCCTTTTTTAACATAAAAGCCTTGTGTGCGATAAGCTAAATGTACTAGTATTGCTGAAATTCCAGGAAGAAGCTTTTCAACATAAGGCACATTATATGTTCCAGTTTTGCTATCCCAAAGATGGCAGGTAGCAATTTGTGCTTCGCCCTCATATAAATTTACTAAACTATGATAACTACTTACACAGGAAAGAACGGTTTTAGCACCTTTAGGATGTTTAGACAAGTATCGAGATAATATATCTAAAAGCACGTCTTCACCGGCAATTAATAAGATATTATTAGGTTTTGAAGTATAATTATTTTCTATAGATTTTTTTGAATCTGAATTATATTCATTTAGTAATTCATCGTTATTAATATCTTTTATAGTAGCAATATTATGAGTAAGATTGTTTCTCTTAAGACTATTTTTTTTATTAGTTTGTTCCATATTTAAATTCTTTGATCTATTTTTATAATCCTCTACATCGCTTTGTTCTACTCTAACTCTTCTTCCTATTCTATAAGCATTGAGTTCTCCTCGCTTAATTAATTCATATACAGTTGTCTTTGCAATTTTTAAAATATCTGCCACTTCCTGTGGTGTTAGTGAAGAATTATCTGCCATAAATATTTCCTTTCTCAACTATATTTTTAGACATATTCAAATAAATTAGCTTATTTTGAATCCTACTGCGTCAGCAGAACTCTCAGATAGCTGGGCTATCTGAGAGTTCTGCTTCCTTGCTCAATTCAAAATATTCGTCGCATCTTTGACTTGCTATTTATTTTCCCACGCCTTATTAATGGTTAAATAACAATTATAATTTTTTTATTATTAAGTAAAACAGTGCGCTGAAATCTGTAATATACAATTTGTACAGAATATATTGATAAATTATATTAAATTACAAAATAATTTAATATAATTAATTGATTTTATAAAGCAATATATTTATATCAAAACTATGAATAATAGATAAAAACAATTGTAAATTAATATAAATGAATTAAAACTGTTAATATCTTAATATTATAACATAGATATATATAGTGGAAAAGTATATGTAATTGTTACTATTTGCTTTTGAAGGCTAATGATTCCTTTAAGGAATAAGGCACATTCAAATAAATAACTAGTCAGTATGCTAGTCTATTTTGAATCCCACCGCGTCAACAGAACCCTAAGATAGCTCACTATCTTAGGGACCTATTTCCTTGTTGACTTCAAAATATACGTCGCATCTTTGACTTGTTATTTATTTTCATATGCCTAAATAGAATACTAATAAATTCAGACAACATGAAAGTCATAATTAAATCATTGAAGCAAGTTCTTAATTCAGGTGGGGATTCTTTTACACCATCTGAATTTTAGAATTGCAAATGCATGGCTTACTTGGCGTCGAACTCCCACTTGAAGAAAAGCAGACAAAACAAAATTTATTTTGTATTTGGTCGCTTTCACAGAGTGCAAGTAGAGAGCCCAAATTTTAATTTGGTGCGAATCACTTTCACAGAGTGAGTGGGAGACTTACGCCAAGTTAGTCAGGTTAAATTTATCATACTGAAAATAATAAAATATTAATATGTTAATTAATATGCTTAATAATTTCCAATAGTTCATGTATTGATAGAAAATTTAGATAAATTAAAAATATATGATGTAATTTGTTGAAAATTAGTGTATTATATTTATATAGTGATTTCAGAGGAGGATGGTATAATGGCTACAGATATGATAAATGAAAATGAATTAGAAGAAATATATGCAAAGAAGAAAAAAGATCTTATAGATTACTTAGAAGAAAATAATATAAAAACTTTATATGGTGTAGATATAGAACAACTTCATAATGGAGAAGATGGCAATGTAAAGAAAACTACTAAGTATTATTTTGTAGAAGAAAAACACAGAGATGATATGGCTAAAGAAATAAAAAAGGCTAGTACTGAATCTAGTGACTGTATTCAGTATGAAATAACTGATTTCGATAATATAGAGTATGAAAGATTTTTACCAAGTCTATGCGGTGAAAATGAAGTGGAATTTGGTAGTATTAGTGGAATTATAAAGTTTAAGCAAAAATTAAAGTTTATAAAAGTAGAAATTGAAGGATAAAAAATAAGTTTAAATTACACATTTTATATTGATTTATAATTAAATTGTAAGTTAAAGCTTTCATCAAATTTATTTTACAAGATTAAGAAGGCAGCAATACTATATATAATTGCTGCCTTCTTTGAATATTTTTTACGGAGTCCTATTCATTTTCATATGCCTTATGTAATTATTTTACGTTATACATACCCTTACTTTGCATATACTTAAATACAGCTTCTCCGTGCTTTTGCTCTTCTTTTTGTATGTGGTTTAATGCATCACGTACTTCTGTGTCTTTGCATTCAAAAATAGTAGTGTCATAAGTGCCAGACACATATTTTTCTGCCATAAGTATATCTGAACACATATCAGCATCATTAAGATCAAGGGCTGTTGCAGTGCTTGAAGTCGACGTATTGCTTCCTGCTGTTTGCGCTGAACTTTGATTTTGTTGCTGATTCATCTGAGGTACAGTGCCGCTTAATAGTTGATTAATGCTATCTAAATGCGTTTGTTCATCTTTGCCGTTAGCATTAAATATGTCCTTTAACTGAGAATCTTTAGCTTTACTAGCATAGTTTGCATATTTTTCTATACATATTTGTTCGTGTGATTTCTGGTCTTCTAATAGAAGTCTTTCCTTTTCTGATAAAGTTATTTGCATTTATTAAACACCTTCCTATTAGGCATATTCAAATAAATAACTAGTCAGTATACTAGTCTATTTTGAATTATACTACGTTAA
>NZ_BAEV01000079.1 GCF_000246895.1 Clostridium arbusti SL206
GTCAATACTTTGCTAGATTACTTGCAGAATTGAGATTAAAGATTTTAATTAGGAGGACAACATGAATAAAAATGATAAACGATATATTCAAACAGAGAATCTAATTCTAAAGGTTTTTTCTGAATTAGTTTATGAAAAAAGCTTTGATAGAGTAACAGTTAGAGATATAACTAAAGCTGCAGGAATAAGCAGAGGAGCTTTTTATATCCATTATGAAGATAAATATGATTTGTTATCCCATTGTGAAAATACAGCTTTAAATGAATTAAAACTGATATCTTATGATATGAACAAACTTGAAAATGCTCCTGATGAAGAGGACTTTAAACACTTTTTCACTGAAATTATTTGCTATTATAGAGATAATTACAAGCTGGCAAAGTCACTTTTAGGTGAGAATAGAAGTTCAGAACTTCAAGAATGGATAAAAACTAATCTTGGAAACAACATCTTTAACTTTTATTGTAAGATAACTGGTAAAGATAAATTGCCTATATCTAGAGAATACTTATCTTCATATCTCTATTACGCTCATTTAGGTATTATCTCTGAATGGTTTAATTGTGGAATGAAGGAACCTCCTGAAAAAATTGCTGATATTATAACTAAATTGTCCTTTAGTGGTGTTTTCAATTTATCTGATGACTAGCAGCTGTAACACTCCCCTCGCACTCTGTGAAAGCGATTCACACAAAATCTAAGATTTTGGTTCTCTGCTTTTCTTTAAGTGTGAGATACCAGCTGCACGTCCTCAGATAATTCATCTAAACTTAGTGGGAGAAACAAACTCCCACTAAGTAAGATTCATTGATAAAAAAATAATGGCACTAAGTGTTATTAATGCCATGATTCCATAATTTATTATACAGTTTTAATATTTGTCTATGTTTTAAATGAATGTTGAAATTTGATATAACTACGTGAGTATGCTATATTCAATGGAAAGAGGGCATGACTATGGCAAATTCTAATACTATAATAGAAGCAATAAAGAGATTATCTAATGATTTATCATTAGAACACAAACGTATTAAAAGAGGTAAACATAAAGAAGGTATTTATCATATTCAACACATTAATGCTGTTCATAGCAAATTAAAAAAGTGGATAGATAGGTTTAATGGCGTTGCAACCAAATATATCAGTAATTATATGTACTGGTTCAAATGGCTTGAACTATTTGAAAATGATAAAGAAGCAGTAAAAGTAAAGAATTTTATGGTTCAATGTAATGTAGCACATGCTTATACAAAGACAGCAGACTTTAGAGAAAGAGAGCCAATATTTGCATAAGCATATACATTATCTTGAAATTAATATTATAATTAGAATATAGATAAACTATAATTTATTACACAATTGTAAAAAAACGAGACGTAAGGGAACTTTTTGGAGTCCCCTTAAAAAGTAATATATTATCAAACTAGAATAAATAGAATCAATTTATTTTTCATAATAATATTTTATTATCTTTCTTCTTCATTTCTGAATTCTAAGATATCGCCAGGCTGACAATCCAGTGCTTTACATATTGCTTCTAACGTTGAAAACCTTATAGCTTTTGCCTTTCCATTTTTCAATATAGAAAGATTAGCCATTGTTATTCCAACTTTTTTAGTAAGTTCTGTTACACTCATTTTTCTTTTAGCTAACATGACATCAATATTAATTATAATTGCCAAACAATTCACCTCTATACTGTTAAATCATTTTCTGATTTTATATCTATGGCTTCTTTTAAAAGCTTTTGGAGGACGGCTGCAAAGACTGCAATTACCACTGAAGTGAAGCTTGAAACCATCGCCATTATTACGAGTCCTGGGAAATCATGTTTTTGGCTATAAGATATACAAACTGGCAATATTGTTGTATAAAATATACTTATTGAGATTGCACAGTATTTGATATTCTTTAAAGCTTTTACAGATAGTTCCGAGAAAGCATTACTCTTATCAATGTAGCATAATAGTTTAAAAGTTTGATATAAAGCAAAATAAAAGGGTATAACTGTTACATATATACCTATTATAATAGGATATAGTATTAGCTCATGATTATTTGGATTTAATGGATACTTGTATAAATCAAACAATCCAAATATACCAAGGGCAAGAACAGGAGTTCCAATAAGTATAACGGCTATTTTTAAAAAAAGTGTTGATTTAAGTCTCATAAAGAGCACCCTCTCTTATTTGTTATTATTTCATTTTAGCACACTATTTATCGTAAATCAATAAAACTTTAATGATTATTAATATATTATTATTGTATTAATGTCCTTTTAATTTAAGACTCTATTAAAGAATTGTGTTGAGAATTGACTACAATCCGTAAAATTAAGTATATGTCTCTTTCTTTTTTAAAAATCTACTATATATTTAAATAAATGCAGTAGATTTGTTAGGTTCATAATATTCTTAAAAGGTGAATTAAGGGAAGTCATAATGGCTTCCCTCAAAAATTTATATGATTTCAACACTATTTTAAAACATAGCCTAATATTTTAATGATGAAACAATCTAACATTCGAACAAGCCATTACCATATCATATTCATTACATGACTCTATTACTACAGCATCCCTTATAGAACCACCGGGCTGAACAATGTATTTAACTCCACTTTGTGACGCCCTATCTATATTATCTCTAAAAGGAAAGAATGCATCTGATCCCAAGGCAACTCCTTTTAAGCTTAAAAGCCATTCTGCTTTTTCTTCCTTAGTCAGTCTTTCTGGAATCTCTTTAAGTATATCTTTCCAGCCTTTAGTCTCCATAGGCGTAACATCATCTCTTAAAAATTGATCAATTACATTATCTCTTTCTGCTCTTGAAACACCGTCTTTAAAAGGTAAATTTAGTACTGAAGGATGCTGTCTTAAATACCAAAGGTCGGCTTTTGATCCAGCAAGTCTTGTACAGTGTATTCTTGACTGTTGACCGGCTCCAACACCAATAGTTTGACCATCCAAAGCAAAACAAACAGAATTAGACTGAGTATATTTTAATGTTATCATTGAAATAAGCAAATCTCTTTTTGCTTCATCGGTTATATTTTTATTATCAGTTACTATATTATCAAGCATTTCCTCTTTTATATTAATGTTATTTCTCTTCTGTTCAAAGGTCATACCATATATCTGTCTTCTTTCTATAGCCCTTGGTTCATAGTCAGGATCCATCTTAATTATGCAGTATTTTCCCTTTTTCTTTTTCATTAAAATCTCTAGAGCCTCATCTGTATAGCCTGGAGCAATTATACCATCTGAAACAGATTTGCTTAAAATCATTGCAGTAGGTAAATCAACAATGTCACTTATAGCAGCCCAATCACCATAGGAGGAAACTCTATCTGCACCTCTGGCTCTTGCATAAGCACAAGCCACAGAAGATAATTCTATATCCTCAACAAAATATGCCTTTTTTAATGCATCGCTAAGTGGCACCCCCACTGCTGCACCTGCTGGACTTACATGCTTAAAAGAAGCCGCTGCTGGTAATCCTGTTGCCTTCCTTAACTCTTTTACTAATTGCCAAGAATTAAAAGCATCCATTAAATTTATGTAACCTGGCTTACCATTTAAAATTTCAAAGGGCAAAGACTTATCCTCTGTATAAATTCTTGCTGGACTTTGATGTGGATTACATCCGTATTTAAGTGTAATTTCTGAATCTTTCATAATAATAGCCTCCAAAAAACCGCCTGAGTAAATAATAAACTTACCCAGACGGTCGATATTTTTCTCAGGCATATGAAAATAAATAACAAGGCAAAGATACGAGGTATATTTTGTGTAATACAAGGAAACAGGTTCTGATGATAGTGAGCTATCAGAAGGTTCTGCTGACGCAGTATGACGCAAAATAGACTAGTATACTGACTGGTTATTTTTTGAATATGCCTAGACTCATGTTCCCTATGGTTATTTCCATTTCCGCCAGTTACATGATTCTTTTATTAATTTTTATTAAAAGTATATTATATATATTTTGCTATGTCAAATGTAAGCATTTGTATGTTCTTACTACTTACTCCCTATTTTATTTATCTAAAACTTAATATTGACTTAGCCATATTTAAATGATACCATCTTATTGAACAGTGTTTAATAATTAAACCAAGTTTAAAAGGAGCTATAAATATGGGTACAAAAGAACGTAAAGAACGCGAAAAAGATGAACATCGAGAGCTTATTCTCAATGCAGCAAGTGAAATTATAGCAAAAGAAGGTTTGGAAAAGCTTTCTATCAGAAAAATTGCTGCCAAGATAGAATACTCCCCAGCAATTATATATCACTATTTTCACGATAAAGAAGAAATAATAAATACTATTATGAAAAAGAGTTATGAAAAAATACTAAAAGTATTATCCTCTCCAGAAGTTTCAGAGGATAGCCCTAAAGATAAAATTAAACATTTACTAAGTAAATATATATACATGGCTTTAGAAATGCCTGAGGAATATAAAACTATACTTCTTAACAGTTCACCTGAAGTCCTTGAACACACTTCAGTGCTTTTTAAAGGTGCTTCTATGAAAAGAAAAGCTTTAGGAATACTGTGTCAATCTTTGAAAGACATCTATATAGACAAAGACATTGATAATAGTGTCATTGAACTAACTGCACAAGTAATATGGACGTCCACCTTTGGACTTATATTAAGACTTATAGTTGAAAAAGATCTTCCTAAAAAGCAAAGAAAAATGGTTATTGACCACCATATAAATCTTATAGTAGACGGCATAATACTTGGAAAATCCTTAACTAGCTACTGTCAGTCATAATCTTCAATTTAGGCCTATACCATATTCGGCAAATAATCCTCATAAGTATTGATATCACTAAATTTACTCATAAAAATTTTTTATAAATGAAATTAAGTATTATCAATAGTTTGCTTGATTACTTGTCAAACTAAAGTTAACTATATCAATTATTATAAAGGGGGAATTTACTATGAAATATAAAAAGATTATTACCATTCTAGTTATTTGTATTGCAGTTTTATCACTATTTACTTCTGTTTATGGAATATTCTCAACTGGTGGTAATGGTAGATATACTATAACTTCTTTTTATGGTAATACCGTATCAATATATGGCAATGGATTATACCGCAATGATTCAGTCTCCGTTGCTTTACAAGGTATAGCTCAAGATATAGTTACAGTAATTTTAGGAATTCCCCTGCTAATAGTTCCACTATATTTTTCAAGGAAAGGTTTATTAAAAGGAAGATTCCTACTTTCAGGAACCTTAGCATACTTTTTATATACCTATACTTCCTATTCATTTCTTTGGATGTATAATTCACTATTTTTAATTTATGTGATACTTATGTCCACAAGTTTTTTTGCCTTTTTAATGACAATGATGTCCTTTGATATAGAAAACTTACCCCTTTGTTTTAATGAAAAACTACCAGTAAAATTTTTAGGAGGTTTTTTCATATTTATTGGAATATCCATTGGCCTCCTGTGGCTTGGAAGAATTATACCACCACTTTTAGCCCACAGTATACCCCCTAGTCTGGAACACTATACCACTTTACCAATTCAAGCATTAGACCTTGGCTTTATTGTACCTATTTCAATCATATCTGGAGTACTTATAATAAAGAGACGACCTTTTGGATA
The DNA here is from genome assembly GCF_000246895.1 of Clostridium arbusti SL206. Lineage (GTDB taxonomy): Bacteria > Bacillota > Clostridia > Clostridiales > Clostridiaceae > Clostridium_I > Clostridium_I arbusti. The sequence continues at coordinate 5,639 of NZ_BAEV01000079.1, forward strand.
TCTTTTATCCGCTGTAATAACTATTAAGGGAATAACTATGCTCACTTCAATTACAGCCATGATAATTGGACAAATTTTAGTAGGGGTAAAGGTAAGTTTTACAGAGCTAGTCATATTTCCTGCTTTTAATGTGATAATAATATACTGTATGTTTCTTATTATGAAGAATATAAAGGAGTGAACAAAAATGAAAACACTTATTATTTATGCAACAAAACATGGTTTTGCAGAAAAGTGCAGCAAACTTCTAAAAGATAAACTTTCTGGTGAAGTTATAACTGTAAATATCAAAAAGGATACTATGCCGAATATATCCTCCTTCGATAAAATTATCATTGGTGGTTCTATTTACATGGGAAAAATTCGAAAGGAAATAAATAAATTTTGTACAGAAAATCTTGATGCGCTGAAAAGTAAGAAATTAGGGTTATTTATTTGTGGTATGCAAAAAGATAATATTGAAACTGAAATAGCCACTTCTTTTCCAAATGATTTATTAACTCATGCCTCTGTTAAAGAATCCTTTGGAGGTGAATTTATATTAAAAAATATGAATCCTCTAGAAAGATTTATAATAAAAATGGTGGCTAAAACAAAAAGTGATGTGTCTAGTATTTCTGAGGAAAGTATAGATAAGCTCGCAAGGATAATGGATGCTCTTTAGAAAAAACTGAATATACTTTTAAGATTTATTGTCCTCAAACAGCTTTTTCATTATCTCAATAAAAGTCTCAGGGAGCTTTATACTTATACCATGCCCACATTGTGGAATTATTATAAACTTACTATTAATTGAATTTTTATGTATTAGCTCTGCTGATTTTTTCATACTGCTATACTCTCTATTTCCGCACATAACAATAATATCAGCTTTATTATTTTTAAAGTTAGTTGGTAAAGTATATCTAAAATAGGCCGTAATCATATTAATTATAGATTGTTTTGATATTTTATTACCATCTACATAATAATTTTGAAACATACTTTTAGGAATACATATTTGTTTTGCCAGTAGTTTGGAAAACCATTTTCTTTTAATTAAGAAATAGGTTAGCGTAACAAATATCTTGCTAAGCTTCTCAGTGACTCTTATTGGAATAACTATTGCACTTTCAATAATAGCCTTCTTAGCAATATTAGGATTCTTAGATAAAATCTCCACTATTGTTTCAGCACCTGTTGATATACCACAAATAGCAAATACTTTTCCATTAAAATTTTGTTCAATATAGTCTATAATTTCTTTTGCACATTTCTCTATGCTATGAAAAGTAACATTAGCTGCATCTCCATTACCATCAAGAATTGGTGTTACAATATAATACTTATCTTTAAATGCCTGAATTTCAGGTTTCCACATCCAATAGGATAATCCTGCACCATGAATCAGTATTATTACAGGATTTCTTTTATCTCCAAAACACTTGAATATCATAATTATCTACTCCATACTAAATATTTTAGATTTAGGCATCTTCAAATAAATAACTAGTCAGTATACTAGTCTATTTTGAATTATACTACGTTAACAGAACCTTCTGATAGCACTACTATCATCAGAACCTGTTTCCTTGTATAATTCAAAATATTCGTCGCATCTTTGACTTGTTATTTATTTTCACATGCCTTATTATAATTTACTATCTTTATTATTCTCTAATTTATCTAAAATAGTATCTATCTCTTTATTTCTATTAATAAAATTTTTAAACACTGGTATTGCATACATATTTATACCTCTTCTTTATATTACATTCTAAAATTATTTATAATACTTGTAATATCTTAATACTTTATATTTCTTTTATTAAATCATGCCTCTGTTAAAGAATCTTTTGGAGATTAATAAAATCCTATTTATAATAGCTTCATTTTTTACAAACTTATGTAAATAATCTAACCATTTATATTTTAAAGTAGTCATTTTTTCTATTTATTTACCAAGAAAAAGTTATAATAAAAATATAAAGAGGACCATACCTAGACTTGCGTAAATCAAATCCATGTAGGGTCCCTTTATTTCTACATTTAATTATTCAACATGAGCACTTCTAAAGAACATCCATCCAAGTGGTGACATGTTTACACCTTTAACATTTGGTTTTATCATGTATGGTATTGACATATGATATGCAGGTATTACAGGCATATCAGCTAGCAGTATTTTTTCAGCCTCATGAAGATACTCTGATCTTTTTTGTTTATCATTTTCTTTTTCTGCATTATTTACAAGCTCATCATATTTAGGGTTAGAATATTTAGCCCAGTTATTTGGTGAATCTGTAACAAAAATATCAAACATTGGACCTGGGTCAAAGAAGTCTGAAAGCCAACCAAGGTTAGCCATTTCATAATTACCTTGTTTTAATTGTGATACGAATACCTTTGATTCTATTGGTTTAAGAGTTACATTTATACCTAGGTTCTGCTTCCACATATTTTGTAGTGCCTCTGCATAGGATTGGTCAACTGGACTACCTGCTGAATAGCTATATTCAAGTGTTGGCAATCCCTTCCCCTCTGGATATCCTGCTTCTGCTAAAATCTTTTTAGCCTTCTGCACATCAGCTTTACTCTCTAAGAATTTTCCTCCATTTGTTCTAAAATCTTTAGTTCCAAAAGTATCAGGGGTTGTTGGTGGAATATATGCTTCTGCAGCTTTTTGACCGCCCTTTAATACTGTGTTAACTAGAGCATTTCTATCTAATGCTAAAGATAGGGCTTCTCTAACCTTTGGATTATCAAATGGCTTTTTAGTCTGATTGAGAATTACAAATTTCGTTCCAATTTCCATCTTAACTGTAGCTTGTTTTGATGATAAAAGAGTTGGAAGTTGTGAAGATGGAATCAATGAAGTTAAATCTAACTGTCCAGATTTATATGCTGCCAAAGCAGTATTTTCATTAGTTATCATAGTAAGTTTTAACTTCTGAAGCTTAACATTTTTTGCATCCCAATAATTTGGATTTTTTTCAAGTTGTATATAATCATTATGTTTCCATTGTGTTATTTTAAATGGACCATCAACTACAAGATTCTTTACATCAGTTGACCATCCATTAGGATTGCTTTCAACAAGACTTTTCTTTACTGGAAGCATTAAATGCCATGAAAGTATATCTAAGAAGTATGGAACAGTATAATCTAAGTCAATTTCTAAAGTATTTTTATCAAGTGCTTTCACTCCTACATCTTCTGATTTAGCTTTTCCTTTATTAAAAGCTTCACCATTTTTTATGCTATATCCATAATATGCATAAGAAGAACCAGTTTTAGGATCTAAAACTCTTAATATACCATATCTAAAGTCCTCTGCTGTAAGTTCAGAACCATCTGACCATTTTAATCCATCTCTTAAATGGAATATGTATTTAAGTCCATTGTCCTTAACCTCCCAGCTCTTTGCAAGTCCTGGCTCAGTTTTGTTATCATCACCTATCCTTGTTAGTCCTTCAAAAATATTATATATTATTGAAGAACCTCTTGCCTCATAATTTACTGCTGGATCAATTGATTTTGGTTCTGCTCCTAAATTTGCAGTTAATGTTTGGGCTTTTGTATTACTAGCTGATTTTTGTTTGCTTGAACCACATCCCGCAAGTAAAGATGTAGTCATTATTGCAGCCAAAAGTGATACCATTGTCTTTTTCATTAAATTCTTTTTCATTTTGATCATCCCTTTCAAATTTAATTTTCTTATTCTTTAAATATTATTAATTAAATGGCATGCAACCTTATGGTTGTTACCACAATCTTTTAATTCTGGTGCTATCTCACTACATACTTTTTTAGCATACTTACATCTTGTATGAAATTTACATCCTGAAGGTGGATTAATAGGACTTGGTATTTCCCCTTCAAGCATTATCCTTTTTCTCTCTTTTGCTTTTCTAGGATCTGGTAGTGGAATAGCTGATAAAAGTGACTGAGTATATGGATGAACTGGATTTTTATATAATTCATCACTTTCTGCTATTTCAACAATACCTCCAAGATACATAACTCCAATATTATCACTTATGTGTTTAACCATAGAAAGATCGTGTGCTATAAACAAATAGGTAAGATTAAGTCTATTTTTTAAATCTTCTAAGGTGTTTATAATCTGAGCCTGTATTGAAACATCCAGTGCGGAAATTGGTTCATCACATATAATAAATTCTGGCTCTACTGCAAGTGCTCTTGCTATTCCAACCCTCTGTCTTTGGCCACCAGATAATTCATGTGGATACCTGTTTCCATGCTCTGAATTAAATCCAACTATATTTAATAGTTCTTTAACTTTTTCTTTTCTTTCCTCTTTTGTATAGAGATTGTGTACATCTAATGGAGTTTTTATAATTTCTGAAATAGTCATACGTGGATTCAAAGATGCATATGGATCCTGAAATATCATTTGCATACACTTTCTAATTGGTTTTATTTCCTTTTGGGATATATTCGCAATATCCTGATTCCTAAATATTATATTTCCAGCTGTTGGATCATATATTCTTGCTATGGTTCTACCTGTAGTAGTCTTACCACATCCACTTTCCCCTACAAGACCAAGAGTTTCACCTTTATTAATTTTGAAATTTACATTGTCTACAGCCTTTACAACCTGCTTCTTACCTCCAAAAATTCCCAATTTTTTAGTAAAATACTTATTAAGATTTTTTACCTCTAGTATTGTTTCCATTACATCACCCCATTTTCATATCTTTATTTACCAACCAGCATCTAACTTCGTGATTATCTTCTAAACAAACAGTTTCTGGTTTTTTAACAAGACATATCTTCATCGCATGTGGACATCTTGGACTAAATGGGCATCCTTTGGGAGGATTTAACAGGTTTGGTGGCTGACCTTCAATTGGAATAAGTCTCTTCTTAACAAGTTCGTCTGGATTTGGTACGGAACGCAATAACCCTTTTGTATATGGATGTTTTGGATTATAAAAAATATGTTCTACTGAGCCGCGCTCCATTATGCTTCCAGAATACATAACCATTATATTATCTGCCAAATCGGCAACTACACCCAAATCATGAGTAATTAATATTATTGATGATTTAAGATCTTTTTGGAATTTCTTCATAAGCTCCATTACTTGAGCTTGAATTGTTACATCAAGTGCTGTAGTTGGCTCATCTGCAATTATCAACTTAGGATTACAGGCAAGTGCCATAGCTATAATAACTCTTTGCCTCATACCACCTGAAAACTCATGCGGAAAACAGTTCATTCTATTCTTTGCATCAGGTATTCCAACAAGATTAAGCATTTCTATTGCCTTTTTGTTAGCCTCACTTTTAGAAAGCTTTAAGTGCTTCATTATTGGTTCTCTCAATTGATATCCAATTTTAAACACAGGATTTAATGAAGTCATTGGGTCCTGAAATATCATTCCTATTTTGGAACCTCTAATAGTACTCATATATTTATTGTCTTTATCTACAATATCTTCTCCATCTATAAGTATCTGTCCACCAACTATTTTGCCTGTATTTCCAAGCAATTTAAGTATTGATAGAACTGTAATACTTTTACCACTGCCTGACTCTCCAACAATTCCAAGAACTTCACCTTTTTTAAGTTTGAAAGATACATCATTTACTACTTTCACTTCTCCTGCTGGTGTAAAAAAGGATGTTTTTAAATTATTTACTTCAATAATATTTTCCATATAGACTACCTACCTTTTAAGCCTTGGATCTAATGCATCTCTTAAGCCATCACCAAGAAAATTAAATGCTAAAATAGTTATTGTTATAGCAGCTGCCGGGAAAAATAGCTGATAAGGATAAATTTCAAGTGAACCTATAGCCTGATTTGTAAGAACGCCCCAGCTTGCCATAGGTGCCGAAACTCCAAGTCCTACAAAGCTTAAGAAAGCTTCATTAAAAATAGCACTTGGTATAGACAATGTTAACGTTACAATTATAGGTCCCATAGCATTTGGTATAAGTTCTCTAAGCAAAATCCTTTTTTTTGAAGCTCCAACAACTTGGGCTGCTAAAACAAATTCTTCATGTTTTAATTTAAGTATCTCTCCTCTTACTATACGTGCCATTCCAACCCAATAGGATATTCCTAAAGTTAAAAATATACTCTTAAGTCCTGGTCCTATTATTACCATAAGAAGTATTACATATATCATACTTGGTATACTATAGAGAATATCTACAATTCTCATCATTATAATATCCGCCTTGCCTCCTAAAAGACCACTAATACCACCATAGAGTACACCAATGGTAAGACTTATGAAACTTGCAACAAATCCTATACTTAAGGATATTCTAGCTCCGTACATAGTTCTCACAAAAAGATCCCTTCCAAGGTTATCAGTTCCAAAAGTATGCTGTAAACTAGGCCACTGATTTGCTTGATTTAAATCCTGGAAATCATAAGTATACTTACTAAAAATCGGAGAAAATATAGCAAATACTATTATTATTACTATTATTATAAGACCGGTTAGAGCCATTTTATCTTTTCTAATTCTATTCCATACATCATGCCAATAACTTATGCTTGGTTTAAAAAATTCATTATTCCTTTTTTCTTCTTCAGTTGCTGGAGAGTACATTTCTTTTTCATTAGATAAATCTTCCATATATTCTCCTCCTCTATTCTAAATTTATTCTTGAATCCAATATGGCATATAATATATCTACTATTAGATTGCAAGTTATAAGTAAAAAGCTATAAAATATTGTTACTCCAACTATAGTTGTATAATCACGATCTTGAATGCTTGTTACAAAATATGTACCAATCCCAGGTATTGAAAATACTTGTTCAACTACAAAGCTTCCAGTTAAAATGCCTGCTATAAGTGGACCCATATAGGTAAGAACTGGCATCAGCGCGTTTCTAAGCGCATGTACAAATATAACTTTATTCTCTAGCATACCTTTTGCTCTAGCTGTTCTTATATAATCCTGCTGTATTACCTCCAGCATACTTGACCTTACTATTCTTGAAATATAGGCCATTGGAAATCCTGCTAACGTTACTGCTGCCGGTATCATGTCTTTAAAGGATGTAGTTACACCCACCGAAATAATTTTAAGCTTTAGAACCAAAATGTAAATAAGTATTGTAGCTATTACGAAATTAGGTATTGTTACACCAACAATAGAAAATACAGATGTAATTTTATCCCAAATCGTTCCTCTTTTAATTGCCGCTATTACCCCCAGTGGAATTCCTACTACAAGAGCAATTAGTATTGCCAATGCTCCTATCTTTGCCGAGACAGGAAAACTTTCAGCTATTATGTCATTCACAGTTCTTCCCTCATATTTTAGCGATGGTCCAAGATTAAGTCTTGCGGCATCTGCTACATAACTAATATATTGTTTATACAATGGATCATTAAGTTTATACTTTTCCATAACTGTCTGCATTACTTCTGGTGGTATATTTTTTTCATCTGTAAATGGCCCACCAGGTATAGCCCTAATTAAGAAAAATGTAATACTCATTACTACAAATAAAGTTAAAACACTTGCAGCAACTCTTTTAATAATATATTTACCCACATTTAAACCTCCTTACCACTCTTTTATTAATACCTCAAAAATAACACTTAGTATCTTATAAAGCAATTTTTGTGCCAAATTTTTCGAAAAAAAAATTAATTATTTTTTAAAATTTTATTAATCATTGATAGATTATTATTTTTTTAATATTGAGAAATGCTGATAAAGCATAGTCTTTTGTACTATTCTTATATAAATACTATGTTTTTAAAAATTACTGATATATTATTAATTGAAAATTCATAATGGCTAAATGTTAATAAAAGCAGCATAATAACGCTCTTTTTTTAGCATTTAATAGGTTCAACAGGTTCAATTTATATCCTATTTTCCGCCTAATTAATATTTTTTTATTTACCCTTAACCATCTTTTGATTAAAATTGAATCTAATAAATAAAACTCATAATTGATTTCATTAATGACTTTTTAGTTGATGAATAAATCATTATAATATGACGTAATGTTGTCAAGTTAGAATTATTATAATTAACCTATAATTAAAAATCAGCTATAAAACATATAAAGCAACAAAATTGAGGAGATGTTACTATGCATATTAAATTACCCAAAACTATCGATACTTTTATCAAATCGAAAAATGAACATGACAACCATACATTTATTTCTTGTTTCACAGACAATGCGGTTGTACAAGATGAAGGACAGAATATCTGTGGTACTAAGGCCATCAAGGAATGGAATGAAAAAACTACTGCACAATTTAATGACACATTAGAAGCTGTAAAATTGGTAGAAAAAGATGAAAATATTATACTTACTGCAACGGTTTCTGGCAACTTCGATGGAAGCCCCGTAGATCTAGACTTTTATTTTAATCTAAGCAATGGAAAGATTAGTTCTTTAAAAATCCTAGTTACTGAAGAATAGTAATACAGATTGAATTGACCATACTACATAGATTATATGTAGTCTATGTATAAACGTAGATATGTCAAGGGCATTTATACCTTGTACACGAGATATAAAACCAAAACCCTATGCAATGGAATTTTAAGCCGTGGTGATTATAGATTATGAACTTTTTGAAGCAGGAATCTCCAACTTTTATACGTTGGAGTAATTTGCCACTTCATAACCTTCATTAATCAACGACTCCACGGCATTATCTATATCCTTATGTTTAACAAGAATATAGTCCGTAATGGAAAAAATTACACCCCTGGGGTGAATTGTATTACTATTTATCTTCATGAATTGAAAGCCATGCCAAAACATCACCAACAACTTCATCTTTATTAATTTCATTTAACATATCATGTCTTCCATCTTTATAAAGCTTAAATGTAATATCTTTTAATCCCAGTGATTTATAGGTTTCAACTAGTCTTTTTACTCCCTTACCACAATTACCTATAGGATCTTTTTCACCTGAGAAAATATATATAGGTAAATCTTTAGGAACAGTTTTTAAATTTTCCTTATTTTCTATTTCTATTAGACATTTGAAGAACTCATAATAAAAGCTGCAAGTAAGTATATTCCCACAAAATGGATCTGCAATATACTTGTCCACTTCTTTCTCATCTCTACTTAACCAATCAAATTCTGTTCTGTTTGGTTTAAATACATTATTATATCGTTTAAAAATTATATTATGCAACCTTTGACTTTTTGCTCTTGGTCCTTTTTTCTTCATTGCTAATTTAGAAACAAGTAGCCCTTCCTTTAATATAAGTCCTTGTCTACCATTAGAACCATAAAGTATAGCTCCTTTTAATTCATTTCCATATAGCATTATATATCGCTGAGTAAGAAAAGATCCCATACTATAACCTAATAAAAATATTGGCAGATTCTTATTTTCATTTTTTATAATATCAGTAAGAGTATGCATATCCTTAACTAACCATTGAAAGTCGTCTTTTTCTGCCACATAACCAACATTTTCTATACTCTTTGCAGTTTTGCCATGACCTCTATGATCATTAATATAAACAATGTATCCATTGTCCGTTAACACTTTTGCAAATCTTTCGTACCTTGCAGCTGTTTCCGCCATACCATGAACTATCTGCAGAATTCCTTTAACATTAATGTTTTCTTCTGGTTCCCACTTATAAACATAAATTTCCAGACTATCTCCACTAGTAAAAGTAAAATTTGTTAATTTCATTTTACACCTTCCTATAATTAAAATAATTCCCTTAAGTATAAAATATATTAAAACCTATATAAAAATAGCCCTTATTCTACACATAAAATTCCTCTTTATCTTCAAGTCTAATACATGCTAATTTTCCCTTTGCTTCTGAAAAGACACATCCGCAGTCTATATAATAAGTATCATTTACATTCAGTATCTTTACATTTTCATAGCTGTTATTAATAATCTGAACTGGAGTATGTCCACAAATGATATTATAACCTTCTATTTTTTTCTCATGACCTATACTGTCCCTATACCATAGTAATATTTCTTCATCCTGAATATCCATTATTTCTTTTAAGGATAGCTTGTAATATTCAGTTGGCAGCCTTATTCCAGCATGAACTAATATATTATTATCCACTACTTCATATAATGGAAGGCTAGAAATATATTTGTATAATGAATCATAGAATTCTACTCCTCTTTTCATTATTTCAATGTAAGTTCTTTGCCCACCATTCATAAACCAAGAAATATCATATCCATGGCCATTCGCTCTATTCACATAAAATCTTTCATACATTTGTTCATGATTACCCTTTATAAGTTGTATGTTATTGTGATCTCTAATATAATCTAATATATCAAGAGGTCTCTTACCCCTATCAAATATATCTCCTATTATATACAATTCATCATCATTACAAAAGTTTATAAGCTTTAACATTTCAATAAATTTTTCATAGCATCCATGAATATCACTCATTGCATATTTGCTCATTTTTCTCACCAGACCTTAAGTAACATTTTTAGAATATTATAGTTTCTTTTTCATAATAATAGTAGGTATCCTTTTACCCGTCCAATTTAATTCTAAATTATTTGATTCCTATTTAATAATGAGACCTAGTATAGTAGAAAGAGAAACTGCTTGCATAGTGGTAACTATAGCACCATTAACATCAGCAATATTTACTCCCATACCTTCAATATCACAACTAGTAAAATCTATTCCTTTAAGATTTGTGAAGTTCATTTGAGCATGAAGTAGATTACATTCTTGAAATTCAACTTTTGAAAATATGGAATTTTGAAAATCTGAAGATCGTAATTGACATTGAAGGAATGCAACTTGCTTACAATTAGAATAGCTAAAAAAAGCATATTGGCCATTGCAATTTTCAAAAACCACATCTCTTAATGTGGCTTCACTTAAATTAATACCAATAATTTTACAATTTATAAATTCCACTCTATCTAATGAAGCTTCATTAAAATCTACATTTGATAAATCACAATTTTGAAATCTCACATCCATGAGCTCTATATGTCTAAAAATTATTTTATTAAAAATAACATTCTTAAATACTACTTGTTTAAAATCCATTCTCTCCGCTTTAAGATTTTCTAAAGAACGATCACTAATTATTCCAAAAGAAAATATATTTTCATCTACTATATCTTCTTTAGATAAATCTATCCTATCTAGATTATCATTAAATTTAGGTCTTAAAACTTTTGTTTTTATTTTCTTGTGTTCCAACATATTCACCTCAATTTTAATTTATAGATTCCTCATCTTTTTCATCTATATAAGAGCCCCTGCATCTTTATCTACAATTACAGCTACAGATGGATGAACCTGTAAAATAGAAGATGGATTTTCAGTGCTTACCTTGCCGCTGAACAATCGTCCTATTATGTCTGCTTTTTTAGTACCTGAAGCCAAAAGTATAATCTTTTTTGCCTTCATTATTTGACCAATTCCAACTGTAATAGCTTTATCTGGAACTTCCTCACCACTTTTAAAGAATCTTGAATTTGCTTTCATTGTTTCTTCTGTTAAATTAGTTAAATGTGTATAAACGCATAATTCTAAAGAAGGTTCATTAAAACCTATATGACCATTACTCCCTACTCCAAGTATTTGAAGGTCCACTCCCCCTGCCTCATTTATCTTATCTTCATAATCACTACATTCTTTTTTTACATCTTCACAGATACCATTGGGAATGAATGTATTATGTTTATCAATATTAATATGATTAAAAAAGTTTTTATCCATAAAATATCTATAGCTTTGTGGATGTGAACCTGAAAGTCCTCTATATTCATCTAAATTAAAACTTTTCACCCTTGAAAAATCAACTAGCTTTTCTCTATTGTATTCTATTAGTTTTTTATACATTCCAATTGGAGTTTCTCCTGTTGCAAGTCCCAGAACACAGTCTGGCTTTTCATTCACAAAGTCAGAAACCATTTTAGCTGCATACTTACTAACTTCATCATAATTATCATACACGTAAAATTCCATTTAAATCCCCTCTTCTCTTGTGATAACCAAAAGTAACATTCTAATCAAGTACTGCATTATACTATTCTTAGTATTGCAAACACCAGCTGTAAGTAAACCTCTAATCTAAGTCATCTTCAAAAAAGTAACCATTCCGTATATTCTAATCAATTTTCGCTTGTTATTTATTTCCAAATGCCTAAATAGATCTTTTTATCATATATAAAACATAGCTAATAACAAAAGAAATTACTGAAAACACCAAGGCTATAATTAAAAATGAGGCTACATAGGCATTATATTTTCCTATTCTCAGCATATAGTCATAAGTATTAATATTGAAATATCTAGCAATAAAATTAATCACTACAATCACTACAAATAAAAATACAAATCCATCTAAGGCACCCTTAATATCAGGTTTACTTAAAGCAATATGCGATGAAACACAAAAAGCCAGTATTATAAATATCCAGAAGCTTATTTTTGTAAGATTAGCTAAAGTAAATATACTTTTTATTAAGCCAATAGAAGCATTCAAATTCCAAGTAATCAATTTTGTATCCAATAGGTTATAGTTCAAGTTACCTTTCAAATGACTCTGAAAGAGTTCAAATGACTGAGGTAAAAGAAAATGTAATCCTATAATCAAAACGAATATTCCACTTATAATTGGTCCTATACCTATAAAAAAGTTTCCCACCCGCTGATATATATTATTAGGATTATAGGAATGTTCCACATATCCTAGTACCCCTGTTCTGCTATTAGTATCAATAAGTTTCATTCTAGTAATTTTATGTCCAAAGATAAGGCACATAGCTGCATGCCCTAGTTCATGAATTGGTGTACCAATAATGGCAAAAGTCATAATTCCCTTTACTCCAAAAGCTCTTTGCATATTGGTATTTGTGCCTTTTTCTAAAGCTCCTAATAAAAATCCTATTACTATTATAAGTGCTGTAAGATAAAATAATTCTATTACACTTGTCTTTAAAATATTTATAAATAAGTCCATTTTGATTCCTCCGTTTAATATCTAGTATATACTACAAAAGCTTTTTTTAATAACATTACAAACATAGATTATATGTAATTTATATACTTTAGGCACATTCAAATATTTCTATTATTATAGCATTAATTTGTTAACAATTTTTTGACAGACAGTATTTAATATCTTAATTTATAATACTTGTCCTGAAATATTCAATTTTTTGTTTACTATAAAGTGTACAAAAATATATAGCTCACTAAAATTAACTAATATAAATGTTAATTTTAGTGAGCTATTGTAAAAAGCCTAAGAAGGCCTATATTAATAATTATTTTCAAAATAATATTTCATAATTCTATTCTATGTTAAAATCAAATAACAAATTATATGCATATTTTAACTCTTTCTATTCTTCTCTTTTTAACTTCTTCTATTTGAAATATTATATTTTCATATTCAATACTCTTTGCTTCATTCTTTTTTGGAATTCTTCCCATATACTACGTGT
>NZ_BAEV01000078.1 GCF_000246895.1 Clostridium arbusti SL206
AATGCTTAATTTTCTTTATAAAAAATTTTTGTAAGTATATCTAGTTATATCAATGCTTAAGAAGATTATTTGCTGAATATGGGCTTAGTTAATGTACACTTTTGATTTTTTTGCACATTGTTTGTATATTCCTTATTAAATTATAATGAACATAGTGTCAATTATCAATAGAGAAAAGTTATCAGGAGGGATATTATGAAGAAAAATAAAGTTATTTTAGGATTTACTGCTTTAATTATTGGATGCTTTTTAAGTATTTTGGATAGTACTATAGTAAATATAGCACTTCCGGATATAGCTAATTATTTCAATGAAAGTATCAATAATATAAGCTGGATTGCTACGGGATACCTGCTTTCATTTTCTGTATTTCTTATTATAGGTTCTAAAATTGCAGATCAATTTGGAAGAAAAAAAGTTTTTATAATTGGACTTATAATTTTTGGAGCTGCTTCAGGCTTATGTGGAGTTTCTAATTCAATTCTATTTTTAATTATCATGAGATTTATTCAAGGTATTGGTGCTGCAATTCTTACACCCGTGATTATACCATTGGGTATTGATATTTTTGGAAAGGAAAAGAGAGGCTTTATAATAGGGATATCGGGAGCAATCACAGCATTAGCCGCTGCGGCAGGTCCACCACTTGGGGGAGTAATGCTTGAATATTTAAATTGGAAAACTATATTTTATGTAAATGTTCCTTTGAGTATAATAGCTATATTTTTAGGAGTGATATTTCTGGATGAATCCTTTGACAATACGGTTTCAAAGAAAATAGACATAGCAGGTACTGTTTTATTAACTGTAAGTTTATTTTGTTTAACCTTTGCACTACTTAAAGGTGGAGATTATGGATGGAATTCTTCTAGTATAATAATTCTATTCATTATTTTTGTAATTTCAATGATTATATTTCTAATTGTTGAAAGCAAAATTTCTGAGCCGATGCTTCCATTGAATTTATTTAGAGAGAGTACTTTTACAACTTCTTGTATTTGCTATATGACGAGTGGCTTTGGGATAGCTGCCCCTTTACTCATATTGAATTTTTATCTGGAAAAAATATTGATGTATTCAGCATTAAAGTCCGGTTTAATACTCATGACACTTTCATTAAGTGGAGCAGTAAGCGTACCTCTAGGAAGCTTTTTATCTAATAAGTTAGGAACACGAATAATTAATTTTTTAGGACTTATACTTATATCAGTTGCGACTATTGGTCTTGCTCATATAGATAATAATACTTCAATTTTGAATATAAGGCTGATACTCATTGTTTTCGGATTTGGATTTGGATTTTCTGTTCAGTCAATATCTTCAGCAATAAAATATTTACCACTAGAAAAAAGTGGAATGGCTTCTGGTATTATTAATGCAGGAAGGCAAATTGGTACATGTGTTGGAGTAGCAATTCTTGTAAGTATATTAAATACTAATGTAAATAATGCAGTTGTTAATATTAAGGATGATGTGAAACATGAGATAAGCATGGATAAAACTTTGAATACTGATATTAAAGATAAGATGCTAATAAAAATAGATAATATGAAAAGTGATTCAGGCTCTTTTTCAAAAGAGGATATAGTAAAAAATATCAATGAAGAAGGTAAAAAGTTACTTGCTAAAACTCCAGAGGGACGAAGAGCATTTGTGTTAAATAGTTTAGAGCAGCAAAAGAGTAAGGTATTAAATATAATTAATTATAGTCAGGATGTAAGAAATAAAGAAATTAGTAAGGCTTTCAATAATACATTTAGGGTATCCTATATTATACTATTTGTATTTTCAATATTCGGACTGTTCACAGACAAGAGAGTAAAATAGATAATGTGCCAAAACAATAAAATTAAGCCCACCTTTTTAAGGCAGGCTTAATTTTTATATATGATATTATTTGTTATAATAGTATAAAAAAGATAGGTGGTATGTAACATGGAAGAAAAATTAAAAGAGCTGCAGGATATGAATTTTAAAGTAGTTCATTTAGGAATCAATTCATCAAACGAAGAAGAGGCATTGTCAGCAGCAAAATTTTTTATTACACTTTTTGGATTTCCTATGACTGATAAAAAAGAGTCAGTATTTGCAGGACCTATGATAGAAATAATGAAAGGTAATGGAAGAGGTACTAATGGACATATTGCGATTTCTGTAAAAGATGTTTGTAAGGGAAAGGCGTATTTAGAAGACATGGGATATATTTTTGATGCTAATTCTGAAAAATATGATTCTAACGGAAATCTTACACTTATTTATTTAAAAGATGAGGTGGCAGGATTTGCTATACATCTAATAAAGGAATAAAAATAAATATAATCTTTTGTTATATAAGAAAAGTTAAAACTGTATAGTAATTTAAAAAATCATGACATAGAAATTAATGTCATGATTTTTTTATTTGACCACTAGGTGATAGTAACATACTTATAGTGTTAAGGAAAAAACAATAAGTATCAATGAATCTTACTTAGAGGGAGTCTGTATTGCCACTAAGGTTGGATGAATTATCTAGGCACGTACAGCTGTTATCTGCAGTTTTAAATTTATAAGGTGGAGTATTATAATCACTAGTAATCGAATAAAATCAATAGGAAAACTGTGTAATAGAGAGTATAATATTAATAAAATTCATATATACAGGAGTGATAATTGTGAGTGTGGAAAATGTAAGAAAATTTTTTATAGATAGAGGTATTGAAGATCCTGTTTTTGAACTACCAGAGAGTGGAGCAACGGTAGATCTTGCATCGAAAACTATAGGGGTTCAACCGGAATTTATTGCAAAAACCTTAGCTTTTAAGGTAAAGGAAAGAAATGTGTTAATAGTTACCAGAGGGAATGCTAAAGTGAATAATAAAAAATTTAAAGAGTATTTTAAAATCAAGGCAAAAATGCTTAGTTTTGATGAAGTTGAAGAAGAAATAGGGCATCCTGTAGGTGGCGTGTGTCCCTTTGGTGTTAAAGATAATGTAGAAATATTTATTGATGAATCCTTAAGGAATTTTAAATATATTTATCCTGCGGCAGGTTCTAAAACTACAGCTTTAAAGATAGCACCCAATAAAATTGAGGAATTAACTAATGCTATCTGGATAGATGTGTGCACCTATTAGAAATTAAAACAAATAATTATAATAAGTTGTCTGCATATAAATAATTATTTTATATAAAACCAACTTTTAATTATAATTGGATAAATGTATAATTTGATTACGATGCATATGGAATATATTATTTAGTCTATGTATAAATTTAAAATTAAAGATGATGTATTGAATGTGGGGATTTTATATGACAGAAAAAGAAAAGATGATTAACGGAGAACTATATGAAGCTTTTGGAGAAGAGTTATTAGGGGAGCGCCAATATGCGAAGGAATTGATATTTGACTATAACAATTTAAGACCAAGAGAAGTTGAAAAAAGAAATGAAATCATAAGAAAATTATTTAGTAATACGGGTAATGAATTTTTTATAGAGCCACCATTTCGATGTGATTATGGATATAATATATCTATTGGCGAGAATTTTTACAGTAATTATAATTGCACTATTTTAGATTGCGCTAAGGTTACTATTGGAGATAATGTGTTGTTTGCACCAAATGTAAGTCTTTTTACAGCAGGACATCCTATACATTTCGAGCCTAGAAACAGGGGATTTGAATATGCCTTTCCAATTACTATAGGTAACAATGTGTGGGTAGGTGGCGGAGTTATTATAAATCCAGATATTACAATTGGGGATAATGTAGTTATTGGCTCTGGCAGCGTGGTAACAAAGGATATTCCATCTGATTGTATAGCTGTGGGAAATCCTTGTAAAGTAATACGACAAATTACTGAGGAGGACAAACAGTATTATTTTAAAAAACTTAAAATAGAAAGATAAAATTCAGGTGTTAAAAATGATTTTAAAAGGTTAATTAAGAAAGGGGGTATGTAAATTGGAAAATTTCAAATTAATAGAGTATTTACTTGAAGAAGATGGTTTTCATAGCTATGTGACTAATTCTAAAGATGAAATCAATGAAAATGATGAACAGATTATTAGAACTTCAGGATCTCACAATTGTGGTGGAAGATGCGTTATAAAAGCTCATGTTAAGAATGGACGAGTTGTGAGAATTTCTACGGAAGATGATATAGAGGATACAAGGGAAACTCCTCAACTGAGAGGGTGTCTTCGCTGTCGTTCCTACAGGAATCGTATGTATAATCACGATAGGCTGAAATATCCTATGAAACGAATTGGTAAACGAGGAGAAGGAAAATTTAAACGTATTAGCTGGGAAGAAGCTATAGACACAATTGCAGAGAATACTAAGAGTATTATGAAAAAGTATGGCCCAGATTCAATATATGTTCAGTATGCCACTGGTAATGCAGGAAGAGTAGCAGAAAGAACTTGGATGAAAAGACTTCTAGGAATGTATGGCGGCTATCTAGATTATTATGGTAGTTACAGTACTGCTTGTACACAAATTGCAACACCATATACATTCGGAACTATTTATACTGGCAGTAGCAGAGATACCTGGCAAAATTCAAAACTCATTATTCTATTAGGCTTTAATCCAGCGGAAACCATTCATGGTACTAATACAGCTTATTATTTAAAAATGGCAAAGGAAGCTGGAGCGAGAATTATAAGTATTGATCCAATCTACTCAAACACGGCTATAGGTCTTGCTGATAAATGGATTCCAATTCGTCCAACTACAGATAGTGCCTTACTAGATGCCATGGCCTATGTTATAATTACAGAAAATTTGCAGGATCAAGATTTTCTTGATAAATACTGCTTAGGCTTTGATGAAGAGCATATGCCTTCTGGAATTCCACAGGGTAATTCTTATAAGGAATATATATTGGGTGAAAGTGAAGATAAAACACCAAAAACTCCAGTTTGGGCTGAAGCTATAACAGGGATACCAAGGGAAACAATTGTTGAATTAGCAAGAGAATACGCTACAAATAAACCTGCTGCATTAATAGAAGGCTTTGGACCACAGAGACATGCCTATGGAGAACAATATACAAGAAGTGGAACAGTGCTTGCAGCCATAACTGGAAATATAGGAATCAATGGTGGATGGGCTTCTGGTACGGGGTATCCTGTTCGTCAGGAATTTGTTGCATCAATTCCATGCTTCAATCCCAATAAATCTCAGATTTCTGTATACGGCTGGCCTGATGCCATTATAAGAGGAAATGGAATGGGCGCAGATCTCAGTGTGAAGGGTGTAGAAAAGCTATCTTCAAATATTAAGCTCATGTTTAATCTAGGCGGAAACACTCTTGTAAATCAGCATTCTG
Organism: Clostridium arbusti SL206; assembly: GCF_000246895.1. GTDB lineage: Bacteria > Bacillota > Clostridia > Clostridiales > Clostridiaceae > Clostridium_I > Clostridium_I arbusti. Next base: position 5,322 of record NZ_BAEV01000078.1, read on the forward strand.
ATTCCAATGGAACAGCTAAAATATTGGAAGATGAAAATCTCGTAGAATTCATAGTACTCAGTGACCACTTTCTAACTCCAAGTGCTAAGTTTGCGGATATACTTTTGCCTGCAGACAATATGATGGAGAGAGACGACATTGTGACCCCTTGGGGCATTGGAGACTATGTGATATACATGAATAAGGCAGTGGATACAGTATTTGAATGTCGTAATGGTTATGATTGGATCAGTGATTTAGCGGATAGACTTGGACTTAAGGATGAGTTTACAGAGGGAAAGTCCATAGATCAATGGATGGAATATTTGGTTAAAGAAACTGCCAAGAAAAATGTTGGTTTTCCATCCTTTGATGAGTTTAAGAAAGATGGAATATACAGATGGAACTATAATAAGCCTTCTATAGCCTTTGAAGATCATATTAAAGATCCTAAAAATAGTCCTTTTCCTACACCATCAAGTAAAATAGAGATTTTTTCAAAGCGATTATGGGATATGAACAATCCTTCTGAAATTCCAGCAGTTCCTAAGTATGTACCAGCGTGGGAGGGACCGGAAGATCCTATGAAGAAAATCTATCCCCTCCAATGTATTGGACATCACTATAAACGCCGTGTCCACTCTACCTTTGACAACACCAGTTGGATGGAAGAGGCAGGGAAACAGGAAATGTGGATTAGTACCATAGATGCTTCAAAACGAGGTATTAAAAGTGGAGATGAAGTAAAGGTGTTTAACAGTAGGGGTACAGTAGTTTTGTCTGCAAAAGTTACACCAAGGATTATGCCAGGGGTGGTGTCTATACCTCAAGGGGCATGGTGGACTCCTGATAAGGATGGGATTGATAGAAGAGGCTGTATTAACACTCTTACAAAATATCATCCAACTCCGCTAGCCTTTGGAAATCCGTCTCACACTAATTTGGTAGAGGTAGTTAAGGCTTAATATCAATGAATCTCATTTAGTGAGAGTTTGTTTTTCTCACTAAGTTTAGATGAATTGTCTAAGGCTGTGCCGCTGCTATCCTGTGCTTATAAAGAAGGCGGGAATATTACATCGGTTAGTCATTGGATAAACTTAAAATTAGAAGGTGGTACAAACATGGGTAAACAACTAGCATTTTATTTTCAGCAAAACTATTGTGTTGGATGCAATACTTGCCAAATAGCCTGCAAGGATAAAAACAATCTCCCAGTAGGCCAGCAGTTTAGAAAAGTTTATGAAGTTTCTGGTGGAGACTTTGTAGAAAAAGGACAAGCTGTTATACCTAATATATATGCCTTCTGGATTTCTATCAGTTGCAATCAATGTAAAAATCCAGTATGTATGAAAGATTGTCCTACAGGAGCCATTAAGAAGAGAGAAGAAGATGGAATTATATGTATAGATAAGGAAAAGTGTATAGGCTGTAAAAATTGCATAAAAGCCTGTCCCTATGAAGCACCTCAATATGATAAGGTTTCTAAAAAGGTTAATAAATGCGATTTTTGCATGGATTTATTGAAACAGGGGAAAGATCCTGTCTGTGTGTCATCCTGTCCAATGAGGGCGCTTAACTATGGAATTCTAGAAGAGCTTCGTGAAAAGTATGGACATATTTCCGAAACGGAAGGTATGCCAAAAGCAAGTATAACTGATCCTGCATTGGTAATTACTCCTCATGAAGATGCAATAAAAGGAGCTGAATGATGTGAAAGATCTTATGATAAGAAGACAAGCTATTTATGCCATACTGTCTGCACTTTATCGTGGAGATTTAGATAAGGTATTGGAAATTTCTAATGAAGCTCCAGTATTTAAAGATTTTTTAATTGAAAAGGGTTATAGCAGAGATATTGTAGAAGAAATTAAAAATAATAGACAAGTATTCATAGAGGATTATGAAAGATTATTTTTCGGACCAACACGTATATTAGCACCACCTTGGGAGTCTGTTTATGAAAATGAGGACAGATTGTTATTTGGACAATCTGAATTGCAAGTTCGCAGGTTCTATAGAAGCTTTGGATTAGATGTTATTGAAAGGGAAGCAGCAGATCACTTAGCTTTTGAGGTAGCGTTTATGTCAAGACTATGTTCTATTATAGATTATGAAAATTTAGAAGATGTTAAGAAAAATATTAAAGGTCAAATAGATTTTCTGACTAAGCATCTATTATCTTGGACAACAAAATGGAATAAGGATGTAGCTAAAAACTCAAAGACTAAATTTTGGAGGGATATTTCTGAAATTATAGTAATGTGGTTCCATGGGGATTTAGTGGAGCTTAATAATGTGCTTAAATGTCTTTAGTAGGAACATTAGTTTTTGAAAAGTATTTCTTTAGAGTAAAAAATAGAGTTGCTTTAGTTGTTATTGCTGATAATTTTGATGGTAGTACAAAGGTGAGAGTAATATCAACAGCAAGTTCAGAGGGTATATTTTTTAACTTCGATTGGGGAGCAGGCGATAGTTTTATTGGAGAAGTAGAAAATATACTAAGTAAGAATATCATATCTGAACATAATAGCTGATAAATATAAAAGATGTAAAGGGACATGCGATTTTTAGACATTTAAATATAGGTTTGTATAGAAATTTTTCTATTTGAAAAATGTGTTCGTAAGATTTAATTTCATTTTGTAATATATTTACTAATTATAAAATATAGTCTATAATTATTAAAACTAACCCAAAAGGGGGATGGATTATGTCAGAAGTTATTAAGCAAAACACAAGTAATAAATTTGTTGTGATTTCATGTATATTGGCTGTATTATTAGTTATGTGTGGAGGACTACTCCATATGATTTTTAGAAGTGCGATTGTAGTGGTTCCAGCTATTACTATTGCTTTTAGCATATTAGGTATTATAAAATCCAATAAATCACATTTAGAGATAGGTGCTATAGTATCTATTATAATAGGAATAATTTATGTAGCACTATATATACATTAAACCTTATATTATATAAATGAATTTTTTGAGTAGTGGTAAAGAATTACTAGTACTTATTTTTTTGTATGTTAAAAAATTATTATCTTTCCAGTGATGGCTGTTGGATACATTATAATTATTTTGCAATTTTTGTAAATGGTGCTATAGTAATTTATTGAGAAATACATAAAAGGTAAGGTTTTAAAATGGAGTATATTGGGAATAAAGAATACTGGGATGAAAAATTTTCTAATAGAAGTGATAAGCCATTAAGTCCTGAAAAGTCATTAGTTGAAAATATAAACTGTTTTAAAAAAGGGTCTGTTCTTGATATTGCTTGTGGTGATGGTAGAAATACTTTATTTCTAATTGAAAGTGGTTTTGAAGTAACAGGAGTTGATTTCAGTGATAAAGCACTTGCTCGTCTGAAGATGTTCTCAAAAAGAAGCAATTATTTTGTTACCACAAAACAAATAGATTTAAGTTTTCCAAATTCATTAAGGAATGTTGGCATATTTGATAATATTTTAATTAATCATTATAAATTAAACAAAGACCAACTTATAGAACTTCAAAATCATATAAATGATGATGGTATTTTATTTGTTAGCGGTTTTGGAAGTAAGCATAAAGTTGACTCTAAAATTAGAAAAGAAGATTTAATTCAATCAATTGATTTTGAGGATATAAATAACTCATTTGAGTTATTTAAGTATATTGAAAATCAAGATATTAGAGGATTTTTTGTTACTTATATTTTTCGTAGGAAAAAATTAATATGAAATAATAAGATATTGTTCATTAAATGTTGTAACTATTATAATTAAAACTGTAGGAGGATTAAATGGTGGTTAATCAATCTAATATATTTTTACTCTTTCTTTTTTCAATAGCGTTGCATAATATTGAAGAAGCCTTATGGCTACCACAGTGGTCCAAAAATGCAATGAAATTCCATAAACAAGTAGAAAAAAATGAATTTCATTTTGCAGTATTAGTAATTACTCTAATTGCATATTTGTGTACAAGCTTATTTATATTTTTCCCTAATGTATTATTGTTAAAATATTTTTATTTTGGATTTGTTGGGGCAATGATAATTAATACTATATTTCCACACCTTATTGCGACTATTTTTCTTAAAAAATATTCTCCAGGTTTAATAACTGGGGTTTCGTTACAAATTCCAGTGGATTGTTTAATAATAGTTAATTCTATAAATAATGGGATTATTAATTTTTATATATTACTCTTATCTATTATAATAGTTGGAGTATTTTTACTTTCAATTATTCCAATATTATTTAGAATGGGGAGAAAATTTTTGTATTATATTTAACAGATAATAGAAAAGATTCTTAAATGGTTCCATAATAAAATATTGCAAAAAGAGGAGCGCATAATGAAATTTGTTAAAGAAATACCTCCTATAGATAAAAAATTATCAGATAAATTGATTTCTCATGGCTGGATAAAAATAAAAGAACCTAAAAATTTATTAACTACTATGTTAGTATCTATACCACTAATGTTTATAAATAGTTTAATTAGTATTTTAATCATTAATCAATTTTACAGTCCGTGGGTAGATATTCTTGATAAAAGATCTTTTTCTATAAGTATAAACATTTTTAATATAATATTTTTCATTATAGCAATATTTATATTACTTATAGTGCATGAATTGTTTCATATGATATTTATTCCTAACTTCATAAAATCAGATAAGACCTGTTGTGGAATTACATTAAATGGTGGGTTTGTAGCTACAACAGAAAAGATAGTAAAAAATAGATTTATTATGATTTCAATTGCACCATTTGTTTTATTATCTATGGTGCTTCCAATTATCTTGGGAGTCTGTAATTCTCTAAATGGTTTCATTGTATTTTTTATTATTGTCAATGCAATGGCTTCATCTGTTGATATCTTGAATTTAATTCTTATTATGGTTCAAGTACCTAAAAATAGCTTTATTATCAACAATGGATTTGAAACATATTTTAAGTAAATATACCTTTTAAATGATTATAGAGTAGAGTATTTATAAATTGATTTTTATTATTTTTAGGATGTTTGATAAATGGATGATATGGTAGTGAGAAAGATAAAATATGTACTTGAAAAAGATATTGAGTAACTTCAATAAATAAATTGGAGGAGTAAGTAAAATGGATATTATTAATACAGTATATTTATATCTTATTATGAGCATTTTATGTATTTTCATTGGATTTATGTTAAAGAGCCATATTATACTTAAATTTGCAAAACTTTTTACTAAAACAATATTAAAGGAACAGGAATATATTCACATATATAAATTTATTTGTATATGTTCAGGTGTTTATTTTGGAATTGTAAGTTATATACTATTTAAAACAAATGATTACAGAATGATTTTAATATCTATGCCACTACTATTTATTTTTATAGGACTTCAACTTTGGAATAACAAAAAACATTTAGTAAGATGAGATTAGGTTTGTATTAAATCAGGAGAAAATCATATGAAAACAACAAATAAAAGTTTAACACAAATTCACTTAGCAGTTTTCTTATTCGGCTTATCAGGCTTATTTGGTAAATTACTATCTTTACCATCAATAATAATTGTCCTTGGAAGAGTATTATTTTCAAGTGCTTTTTTATTGATTTTAATGTTTTATCTTAAGAAAGAAATAAAACTAAAACGACAAAGTCATTATTTTTATTTGATAATAATGGGAGTAATTTTAGCAATTCACTGGAGTACTTTTTTTAAATCCATTCAGATATCTACGGTAGCAATAGGATTACTTACATTTTCTACATTTCCTGTTTTCGTTACTTTTATTGAACCATATTTTTTTAAAGAGAAAATTAAATTATCAGATATTGTAATTGCAATTATTACATTCTCAGGAGTAGTGCTTGTAATTCCCAAATTTGAATTGGGGAATAATTTAACTGAAGGAGCTCTATGGGGAGTTGTATCTGGTTTCACTTATGCAGTTCTTTCAATGCTTAACAGAAAATATGTAAAAGAATATTCAAGTTCGGTAATTGCTTTTTATGAGCAGTTTGTAGCTACAATTGTATTAATTCCCTTTTTCTTTTTTGAGAAACCTGTTTTTGCGCCTAAGGACATATTTTTACTGGTTTTATTAGGGGTAGTTTTTACTGGAGTTTCTTACCTATTATTTATAAATAGTTTAAAAAATATTAAAACACAAACAGCAGGAATTATTTCTAGCCTTGAACCCGTTTATGGTATCATTTTTGCTACTTTTTTATTAAAAGAAATACCAACATTAAGAGAAGTTTTAGGAGGAATTGTTATTTTGAGTACTGTTTTTTACTCAACTATTAAATCTAAATAAGTTTATAGTTTGCTTGTATTTTTGAGATACAATCTAAAGGTTTACATTACAAACCTTTGTAAACTTAGAGTTGACAATCAATTAGTAGGAGTATATTATTACTACATGGAAACTAATTAAACTAATATAGTTTCCAAAGATTATAGTAAAGAGAGTTGTGAATATGAAAGATAAAATACTAAGTGTGGCAGCTTCAAAAATAGAAAGGTATGGTTTGAAAAAATTTACTATAGATGAAATTGCATTAGAATTGAAAATCAGTAAGAAAACTGTATATAAATATTTTCATAGTAAAGACGAAATAGTTAAGGAATATTTTAATGAAGTTATAAGAACATGCAGAGAGAACACTATTGAAGCCGTTAATCATGAAGGAAGGTTTGATGATAAACTTCATGAGATTGTCTGTTCAAATAATGAACATAAGATACCTATAAATATTATTAACGAAGCTAAATTATATTATCCCGAGCAGTGGGAAGAAATACAGAAATTAAAAGATTTTAAATTAGATATAATAGAAAAATTAATAAAGGATGCAATGAAAGATGGAAAGATTAAAGAGGATATAGATTATAGAATTTTAAGTAAGTTAATTGAAAAAATTAGTGACATATTTTTTGATTATGATTTTCTTGTCAATAACAATTTGACTATAGATGAAATTATTGATGGCATTATTAAAATAGCATTAAATGGCATCCTTAAGTAGATTTAAACCATTTTTAGAAGATTAGTAAAAATAAAATTTATTTTATATTGGTTTCTGCCTATTTAGTATATTGAAGTATTACAGAAACTAGTCATGGGATAAATTTAATCATAATCATACATAAAATCAGTTAGTACTAAAGGATGGGAATATTAAAGAGATTAAAGAGCATCATAAGGGGGAAGGAAAAGTGCATAAAATTATAAAAGCCAGATGGGTTATATTCGCAGTATGGATTGCTGCTATAGTATTATCAATAGTGTATTTACCAGATTTAAATAAAGTACTTAGAGAAAAAGGACAACAATTCTTAAGTGATGATAATCCGTCTGTTAAAGCTGATAATATCTTAAAGGAAATGAATAAGACATCTGGTAATCCGGACCTTATTGTATTTAATAGTAAAAATAAATTGAGCTCTAGTGATATGGACAATATAAAAGCTGGAGTAAATACTATGAGAGATAATTCAAAGGAACTTGGCATAAGTGATATGCTGGATCCATTTAATACTCCAGATATTAAGTCAAAGTTAATTTCAAAAGATGAAAAAACTGTTATGGTAAGCTTTAGACTTAATAAGAATGGACGTGAAATAAGTGATATAAGGAATGATTTTAAAAAGAAGCTTAAAGGTGTTAATACAAGTTATTATTTAACGGGAACAGATTTTATAAATGATGATTATATAAGAGTTATTTCCAATGGTGTTGATAAAAGCGCAATGCTTACTATAATTTTTATATTAGTTGTATTAATAATCATGTTTAGGTCAATCGTTACTCCGGTTATATCTCTACTAGCGGTAGGGATATCCTATATTGTTTCAATGGCCATTGTAGGGCAGTTTGTCTATAGATTTAATTATCCTGTTTCGTCACTTACCCAAATGGTGCTTGTACTTATACTGTTTGGTATTGGAACAGATTATAATATTCTCTTATTTAATAGATTTAAAGATGAAATGTCAAAAAGTAGCTCAATAGATGAGGCAATTATAAACACATATAAAACTGCTGGAAAAACAATAGTTTTTAGTATAGCGACAGTTTTTATAGCCTTTTTAAGTCTTAGCTTTGCTAAGTTTGGGATGTATCGGTCTGCAAACTGCGTTGCTATTGGTGTAATAATACTTTTGCTTGAAATACTCACATTTACACCTTTTTTAATGAAAACTCTTGGAGTGAAACTTTTCTGGCCATCCAAAAAGGTTACTGATCACAAGCCAAGTAAGTTTTGGGAAAAGGCAACCTCATTTTCAGTAAAAAAGCCAGCTTTAGTTTCAATAATAATAATTCTTATTCTTATTCCAATAGTTCTGTTTAATGTTCAGAAGTATTCCTATGATACAATAAATGAACTTAGTGGATCTGTTGAATCTGTAAAAGGTTTTAACCTAGTTGCTGATTCTTTTGGAAAAGGTCAAGCATTAACCACTACAGTAGTTCTTAAAAATGATAAACCAATGAATAATAATTCTGATTTAGCTGTAATTGACAATTTAACTAAGCAAATTAAAAATGTTAAGGGAGTTAAGTCTGTATCTAGTGTAACCGAGCCATTATCTGATCCTATTGATTTACTTTATATAGGAAAACAAACTCAACAGGTAACGGAAGGAATTTCAAAGTCTAAAGATGGTGTAGATAAAATAAATAATGGATTAACGCAGATTAACAATAATCTAAACTCAGTTAATTTAACCGGGCTGTCTAAAGTTGATGACCTTGTAAAGGGAACTTCACAGGTTCAAGATGGATTAACTGCTATAACGGTAGGAATGGATAAAATAAATACAGGTATCTCACAGGGGGCTGATGGTGCAGATAAGATTAATGCAGGCATAGTTCAAGCTAAAAATGGCCTAGCCCAAGTAGTAAGTTATACTCAGCAGTTGTCTTCTGGAGTATCGCAAATTCATGATGGATACGATAAACTTGGAGCTGCTTATGGCGGAATTCAACAGGGGGTTAATAAGCTTCAGGATGGAGTAAATCAACTTCAATCTGGTGTGGATAACCTGAAAAAAGGAGGTACTGAATTACAGCAGCATGGTAGTGAATTACAGACAGGTTCCAGCAATGTGAATAAATTAGTAGACCTACTTAAGGAAGAAGCGCAGAAAAATCCACAATTTCAAGAGGCTATAAATAATGACCCTAATCTAAAAATGGCTGTAGGTGGAATTTCACAAAATTATTCAGCTATTAATTCTGGAATTTCTCAATTAAATGGTGGAATAGGGCAACTTAATGGTGGTGTTGGACAGTTAAGCACTGGTATTACTGGATTAAATAATGGAGCAGGACAGCTTGATACTGGGGTTAAGCAATTTAAACAAAATTACGATGTTCTTACTTCAAAACTTGGAGATATAACAACAAACCTAAATAAGATAAATGATGCACAAAATCAGGTTCTATCTGGATTATCACAACTTCAGAATGGTTCAGGAGCTTTAGCAAGTGGACTTCATGCAGGGGGAAATGGCCAGAATGAAATAATCCAAAATATGGGCAAACTAAATTCAGGATTAGGTCAGGTTAAAGATGGTCAGGTTCAGCTTAATGACATGCTTAAGAAGTTTTCCTCAAGTATACCTGAATTAAAAGATGCATTAGGACAAAGCAGCAGTGGATTATCTGCTATTTCTAGTGGTCTTGGTCAGACAAATGATTATTTGAATCAATTAAGTGATACTTCAACATTCTTCTTACCAGAAGAACAATTAAATTCTAAAGATTTTAAACAGTCATTAGATATGTACATGACAGATGATAGAAAGATAACTAAGCTTACAGTTGTTTTAAACTCTGACCCATATTCAGCTGAAGCGATGAATACTGCAAAAAATATTAATGATATAATACCAAATTCTATTAAGGGAACTAGCCTTAAAGGTGTAAACTATGGAGTTGCTGGTACTAGTGCTTCTGATTATGATTTAAACAAGATAGCACTTAGTGATTTAAACACTATAAAAGTAATAGTTTTAATTGCCATATTTATAGTGCTTTTATTAGTGATAAGGTCACCTTTAATATCATTATATATAAGTATATCTTTAATGGCAGCTTACTATATATCATCTTCTTTACTGAACTTCATAGTATTCCATATATTTAAACTTGATGGAGTATCCTGGAATGTGCCATTTTTCTCCTTTGTTATGATTGTAGCTTTAGGAGTGGATTATAGTATATTCCTGATGATGAGATTTAAAGAATGCAAAAATATTTCTAAAAATCAGGCAATAATTATAGCTTCAAGAAATATAGGTGGAATAGTAATGTCAGCAGCATTAATACTTGGAGGTACTTTTATTACTATGGCACCTTCTGGGGTGAGATTGTTAATTCAACTTGCTATAGCCGTAGTTATAGGGCTTGCAGCTTTAAGTTTATTATTACTTCCAATTTTCTTACCATCACTTATTGCTTTGCCTGGTTGGATAAGCAAGATAATAGATAAAAACAAGACTGATTCTATCCAAAATAGTAAAGCTTCATAATTAGAAAAAACACTATTAAACTACTATATTTAAATTGTTTGATAGTGTTTCCCTTAATAACATATAAGGGTGTCCTTTTAGGCATATGAAAATAAATAGTAAGTCAAAATAGACTAGCATACTGACTAGTTATTTATTTGAATGTGCCTTATGTTAAAAATATATTAATCTATAGTTAAACAAATGGACACATTTTTGAAAAGAAACTGTAACAATATTCAGATATTATATAATGGTAAAGAATATTCTATAAATAATAATAGGTAATAAAAGCACTGGTAGAAATACTGGTGCCATTCATTTTTTTAGGAGATGAAGTGTATGAATAAGCTTTTAAATATAGGATTTGATAATTATATTAGTCCAGATAAGATATCAGAAATAACGCAGCCTTTGTCAGCACCAATCAAGAGGATTATACGAAATGCAAAAAGTAATGAACTTATAGACTGCACTATGGGAAGGAAAACAGAATCTGTAATACTGACTAAAGATAATAAGATCATACTTAGTTCAATTAGTAGAGAAATATTAATTGAAAATTTAGGATATATGAAAAATAATCTTTCATCTAGGTACTAATGCCTTTTGTGTATAAGGTATTTTAATTTTTATTTAACTTAATATACACAATATGGAAAGAAAATTGTAATAAAAGAGTGATATTATTATACATAGACATGAAAAATAATCCTTACTTTACACTGGTAGAAATGCTGGTGTATTTTTTTGTTTTTTTGTTTGTGAGAAAATAAATATTAAAAGATAATAAATACTATTTACAAAATGCTATTTATGATTTATTATATAAGTATAAGAATTACCCCCCTAAGCAGTTAATAAAATATAGATTAAGCACCAGTAGAGATTACTGGTGCTTATTTTCGTGTTAATAAAAATGAAAATATATACTCCATATATTTCAATTACAGTTAATCTGTGAGATAATATTCTAAGAAGTAATCTTAATATATTAATATAAAGGAGTAGTTTTTATGCAATCTAAATCCTATTATTCCAAAAGAATAACATATCTTATTTTATCAATATTTTCATGGGGATTAATATATTTAATTTATACAAAAATTTTAGATGATCCCGATATGATAACTGAATCCGCAGAAGTTATACTTAAAATTTTAATAATTATTCTTATAATATTAGGAGTAGCAACCTTTGTAAAATTAATTGATAAAAGACCAATTGTAGAAGTTTCTGAAGAAGGTATTAAAATTCAAAGTTTTATATTGTTTAATGTATTTATCAAATGGAATGAGCTAGAAGGTATTAATGAAGAAAAATATACTCAGCTTGTAGTAAATCCATCAATGATTGGGTTTTCAACAAGTTACATGCTAAGATTTTATAGAAAAAATAAACGCTCTGTTGCAGTAAATCTTTCCTTATTAAATACTAGAAATAATGATTTCTTTGATTCTTTAAATTATTTTATTAAGAAAAACCAATAATCTTTAACTAATGCAGCAAATTTTTATTATTAAAGATTAATATGATTTTGTAAAGTATGGATATGAATTTAAATTTAAACCTATTAAGTATAATATAGTTAAAAAATGCACATATTATAATAAGATTCATTGATAAGGCATATGAAAATAAATAACAAGACAAAGATGCGACGTATATTTTGAAGTCAACAAGGAAATAGGTTCCTAAGATAGTGAGCTATCTTAGGGTTCTGTTGACGCGGTGGGATTCAAAATAGACTAGCATACTGACTAGTTATTTATTTGAATGTGCCTAAAGAAAACTGAGTATTGTTATTTGCTGAATTACTTGCAAGTTGAAGATAATTATAGAAGTAAATTTGAGGTGTAAAAAGTGAATAAAAAACATATGGTATTGAGAGTTAGAATTATTTTTATGGTATTTGCAGCAACTATTTCTATTGTTGGGGTGTGGACTAATATAAAGATGGTTACTTGGTTTGGTGCAATTCTTTGGATATTGAGTTCAATTGTAAATGTCATCTATAGTGTTAAGAATTCTGGAGTAGAGTGTAATTTAAGTAGAAATTCAAATGTACATCAAAAGAAAAAGGGCATATGATTTAAATAATAGTAGGTGTGAAATAGTATTCTACACCTACTATTATTTAAACATAAAAATTATCTTTTAGATTTTCTATATCCAGCTGCCTGTGCTTCTGCCTCAGTATTAAACAATTGTTCAGCATTTGTCTTATCATAGTATTGCCCACCAGGAACATGATAAATCTTTTCACCTTTAGAATTAATGTTTCCCTTTATAGATCCTTTAGGGGATGTAGAATTATTAGCATTGGGGCTTGTGCTGCTTGTACTACTAGACGATGAACTCTTTGTAGAGGTTCCACTGGAAGAAGTATCTCCTTTAGTAGTTCCATTAGGGTCTATAGACCATAGTCCTTTCTTTGCATTTCTTGCTTCAGCATTATATTTAGTAAAATAATCTCTATATTTAACGTCTGGTGGATAGGTAGATACTTCGGCATAGCCATTTTCTACTAAGACGGCATTAAACATCTTTGTTTTTATTTCTGAGTCATTTATTTCTTTAGGTACGGAAAGCCAAATATATCTCAATAATCTTCCATATTGATCAGTTTCAGAAACGTCTTTTTCAAGATATACTGTTTTCCCTGTGAGCTGATTCTTGGTATAGTTGCTTGCTTCTTTACCATAAGGTTCTGTTCTTGTAGTTGATTCAGGGGTATTTACTCCTATAAGTCTTACCTTACTTCCATCAGAAAGTTCCAACGTATCTCCATCTACTACTCGGGACACTTTAGCTTCTTTTAAATTAAATTTTGATAGATCAGCTGATTTTTCTTTAGCATCAGTATTAGTATTGTTATTAATTTTAGCATCAGCAGCGGTATTATTTTGCTCTTGGGTGCTTGTACTATTGCTTTTAGATGAATCAGCACTAACTTTTTCACCAGAACATCCAGCATTAAATAATAAAAATGTTAATAGGGCAGAGACTAGTAAAGTTTTGTTAACTATATTCTTAATCTTCATTGGTTTTTCTGCTACTCAAAATATGGTCAAATGTATCCATTTTCATGAGAAGCTTTTCCTTTCATTTTCTATATCTTAATTTTAAAATTTTCATATATATTATATTATCATAATATTAGCAAAGCTACAGGGAATTTAATACTTTTAGGCATATGAAAATAAATAGTAAGTCAAAATATACCAGCATACTGACTAGTTATTTATTTGAATGTGCCTTATAATAATTGATTAGGGGATAAGGGAAAACTGAAGCTTACATAGGAAAGAGGGGCTATTCTGTTCCAAAGAGATAAGAACAGAGTAGCCCCTTTAAATAATATACTTTCTATATTATCTTATTTTACATTATCAAATTGATTTAAATTATACTCTTTTATGAGCCCTATAAGCTTTTGAGCATAGCCTGGATCTGTGGCATAGCCCGCCGATTGTAGTGCTTATACTAGGTGT
>NZ_BAEV01000077.1 GCF_000246895.1 Clostridium arbusti SL206
TTTTTATAACAAAAAGAACATAAAGTACTATAAGTAGTTACTTTATGTTCTTTAAGTCATATGGTGTTTCTTGATAAACGTAATAGTTCAGCCAATTTGCAAATAATAAATTAGCATGACTTCTCCATCTTACTATAGGTTTTTCATGTGGATTATCTTTTGGAAAATAATTTTTAGGAACCTTTGGATCGAGTCCGTTATCTACATCCCTAACATACTCTTGTTTCAATGTTAAAGGATCATATTCAGAATGTCCTGCCACAAAAATTTGACGTCCATTTTTAGCAGAAACTATATATATCCCCGCATCCTCTGATTCGGCTAAAATAGACAGTTCTGATACACTTTCTATATCCGACCTTCTGAATTCTGAATTTCTTGAATGAGGTGCAAAAAATTCATCATCAAATCCTCTAAGAAGCTTTGTATTTTTCTTCATAACTCTATGCAAAAAAATCCCGGACATTTTTTCATCTAATGGATATTTAGGTATATTATAATGATAATTAAGCCCAGCTTGTGCACCCCAACATATGTGCAAGGTAGAATGAACATTATGTATACTCCATTCCATTATCTCTTTAAGTTCACTCCAATAATTAACATCTTCGAAACTTAATTGTTCTATGGGCGCTCCTGTTATAATTAACCCATCAAATTTTTCTTCTTTAATTTCATCAAAAGTTTTATAATAAGTCATTAAGTATTTTTCTGATACATTTTTAGATACATGAGTTTTAGGATGTAATAACTCAATATCAATCTGTAATGAAGTATTACTAATCAATCTCAAAAGTTGAACTTCTGTATCAATTTTATTTGGCATAAGATTTAAGATTGCAATTTTTAATGATCTAATATCCTGGTGAGATGCCCTGTTTTCAGGCATTATAAATATATTCTCATTATTTAAAATTTCAGCAGCCGGCAAATCATCTCTTATTTTAATAGGCATAGTTTTACTCACCTCTAAAGTTTTATTAACTATTTGACTTTTAGTTGTAATCTAATAATATCTTCCAAAAATAATGATTCATTATGACATCTTTAATTCATTATTTCTTTTCACATCCTTTATTATAGCATATATTATACAAATGGTGAACTAAACTACTTTAGGCAAATTTAAATATACCTTTTTAATACTATTCTCAGTGTATCTATACTAAAGGGCTTTGATATATAATCATCCATACCACATTCAATTGCCTTTTCCCTATCCCCTGCCATTGCATAAGCAGTCATTCCAATAATTGGAGTATGATTTTCTGTCAACTTTTCTGCTTTTCTTATAGTATCTGTTGCCTCAAATCCATTGAGAATTGGCATTTGTATATCCATTAATATTATATCAATATGATTATTTCTATCTTCTACTACCGAAATAGCTTCTTTTCCATTAGAACAACTTATATATTTATATCCTAATTGATTTAAAAACCCCAAGGCTATTTCCCTATTTATTTCATTATCTTCTACTACCAAAATAGTTTTCTCTTTTGGTTCTATAATTTTCTTTTCTTGAAATTCTTTACTATTTTTATTTTCTATATTATTTTCATATCTTTTATTTAAAGAAAATTCAGCGGTGAAATAAAATGTACTCCCCTTTCCTATTTCACTTTCAAACCATATATCACCATTCATCATTCTTACGAGTTCTCTAGATATAGCAAGTCCTAATCCTGTACCGCCATATTTTTTAGTGTAAGTTGTCTCCGCCTGGGTAAATATTTTAAATATTTTATCCTTAAAATCATCCTCTATTCCAATACCTGTATCTTCTATTGAAAATTCTAATTTAACTTTATCAGTATCTTCAAATACCTTATTAACTTTTAAATAGATATGTCCACTATCTGTAAACTTAACAGCATTATTAATTAAGTTAATTAATATTTGATTTAATCTCACAACATCACCAATTAAATCATATTTGATAAATGGATCCAAATAATACATTATTTCAATTCCCTTTTTGCGTGCTATTACAGATAATTCCTTTATAATCATATCTATTACTTCTCTTATGTTAAAGACCTCAAAGTTTAATTGTAATTTTCCTGACTCTATTTTTGAAATATCGAGAATACTATTTATAATATCCAATAGATGATTTGATGAACTTTTGAGTATATCTAAGTATTCAATTTGTTGTTTGTTTAGTTGTGTAAATTCAAGTAACTGTGCTACCCCTAATATACCATTCATAGGAGTTCTTATTTCATGGCTCATATTAGCAAGAAATTGACTTTTAGCAGCATTAGCTTTATCCGCTTCTTGCTTTGCCATTTCTAACTCATCATAGTTTGTCCTAAGTTCTTCCTCTGTAGCAGTAAGTTCCTCATACACAGCAGTAAGTTCTTCATATCTTTGAGAAAGTTCACGTTCTCTTAATGTAGACTCTGTAATGTCCGTTAATAATACAGCAATTTGTCCATTCATAGGTGCATAAACATATATACCAAAATACTTATTGAGCTTTTTATCATGAAATTTAAAATTTTTAGGTTTTTTAGTTATAGCCACCTCTGCATATTCTTTCATAAGAATATCAGCTGTCTCTGGATAAGCTTCGGATATATTTTGTCCAATGATTTTATCCAATTTTACTTTCGTATAATCAACAAAGCTATTATTAGCATCTATAATCTTGTAATTGATTGGTTTTCCTTCATTCCAAATAATTTCATATAAAATAGCTCCCTGATTCATACATTTATACAATAATTTATATTTTTCTTTACTCCTTATTAAATTGTCTTTAAGTTTTGTTCTTTCCGTAATATCTGTTGCTATAGTTGATGCACCAATTATATTTCCATCTATGTTATAAATTGGAGAAATCGTAACTGAAACATTAATAATTTTATCATCTTTTCTTCTTCTGATAGTTTCATAATGATCTATTTTTTCTCCATTCTTTATTCTTTCTAAAATTTTGTCAATATCATCTTCACTTTCTTTTGGTACAATAATAGAAATATGCTTACCAATTATGTCTTCTTTTTTATATCCATACATAATTTCAGCACCATGATTCCAACTTTCAATAATGCCATTTATATTTTTTCCAAAAATAGCATTATCCGAAGACTCTACTATATAAGCTAAATTTCTATGTTTTTCCTCTGCAAGTTTTCGCTTTGTTATATCTCTTATACTTTTTATAATATATTTATTTTCTCCGTTTTCCACTCTGGAAGATTTAATTTCAGCAAGAAAAGTAGAGCCATCTTTTTTATAATGCCAAGTTTCTATATCCATATCACTTAGTTTAGCTTCTTCAAATTGTAATTCTATACGCTTATCAAACCTTTTCAATTGGAAAAGGTGCATATTTAAAAATTCTTTATAACTGTATCCATAGATTTTAATAGCTGCCTTATTAGCAAAAAATATTTTTCCATTATAATCAGTAAGTAAAATTACTTCACGTGTATTATCAATAATATCTGTGTATAAATTCAACTTTTGTATAATATCCACTTAAAAATATTCCTCCTACCTTTTAATTTAATCAAATTTATTATTAAGCATAAACTTTTCAATTTCATCTTTAGGTAAAGGCTTACTATAATAATATCCTTGAATACAATCGCATCCCATCTCATATAGTTCTCCCTTTTGCATCCCATCCTCTACTCCCTCAGCAATAACCTCATAGTTTAGGTTCTTGGCTAAATTAATTATACAATTTACTATGGCTTTGTGCCTGCTATCTTCATTAATATTATCTATAAATGATTTATCAATTTTTAATGTATTTATAGGAAGCGCCGTGAGATAATTCAAAGAAGAATATCCTTTTCCAAAATCATCTAAAGAAACTTTAATCCCAATACTTATAAGTTCATTTAATAAGTCGGCATTTTTTTCAATAGATTCAATTAATGTTCCTTCAGTTATTTCTAATTCTAAAAATTCAGGGTTTAAATCATTTTTAGATATAGCTTTATTAACTATCTCCAGGAAGTATTTCTTCTTCATTTGGACAGGTGATATATTTATAGAAATTTTTTGAAAATCATATCCTTTATCAATCCACTCTTTACACTGTTTACAAGAACTATTAAGAACCCATTCTCCTATTTTCAAAATCAATCCAGTTTCCTCTGCGATGGGAATAAATTCTTCTGGTGAAATAAATCCAAGCTTAGCGGACTTTAGTCTTAATAATACTTCTAGTCCACTGATTTTATTATTTTTTATATTTATTTGAGGCTGGTAGTATAATTCAAATCCATTACTATTTAGAGCATCTCTAAGACAACTTTCTATTTGACCTTTTATCATAATTGATTTTTCTATTTTATCATCATAAAATGAATAATCATCTTTCCCATTGATTTTAGTATTATGCATAGCAGTATCAGCATGTTTTAATATATCTGATACACATCTGCCATGTTCTGGGAAAGTAGCTATACCAATACTTACAGAACAATAAACTTGCATTTCTCTGACCTCAAAGGGATTTTTAAAACTTTTAATTATATTCTCTGAAATATCACTTAAGATTCCCTTACTTTCAATGTCAGGTATAAGTATTGCAAATATATCTCCACTAAACCTTGAAACTAACCCATACCGTATAATTGATAACTTTAATAATTCTGAAGCTATTTTTAATAATAAATCACCATAATCATGACCTAAAGTATCATTTACCTTCTTTAAATTATCTATACCAATAAAAAGAACTGTACCTTTGCCTTTATTTATAGATTCATTTAATAAGGAAGAAAAGTATATATTATTTGGCAATCTTGTTAACAAATCATGATATGCTAAATATTCAATTCGTTCTTCCACTATTTTTCTATCCGTAGTATCCGTGATTGAACCAGCCATCCATATTGGATTTTCTTTAGGGCTCTTAAGAGATTTTCCTCTCATAAAAATCCATTTTTCATGTCCATTTTTTGTGCATACTTTAAATTCACTTTGAAAATACAGAGACTTGTCTTTTAAATGATCTTTTAATTCCAATTTAACTTTCTCTTTAAAATCTATATGAACTATTTTCTCTATAAAATCATTCATACTATTTATATTATCTAAATTAAAGTCAATCACTAGTTCATAGTTTCCAAGCATACTAAACTTATTATTTTCTATATTCCATTCCCACATAATATCATTAACTGCTTCTAACATTAACTTATATTTAGCCTCATTATTTAAATTTAAAGTTTCGTTTTCTTCATTTTGAAATTTACGTAAGTTATCACCTAAGTTTTTCACTTATTACCACCTACTCAATTTATTTAAATTTCACATGTTACACATAATTCCTACAATATGTTACATATAACTATAATTTTACCACGTTTATTATCTTCTGTGAACAAATAATTTCCATACAAGTAAAATATCGACCTTTTTCTTATTTACATTATATATTTTATTACTTTTTCATATTAGTAATTATTTCTATTTTGAATATAGAAAAATAAAGAGTCTTTATTCCTGTGTTTCCTTCATGATTTTCGACAATATTTTTTTATTTCAGTGAACTCGTTTCAGCAAGCTGCAACATCGGGAAATCAGTTGGGGACTCTACCCCATCTGATTGAAAAGTCTCACCTACACTTCGCTTAGAGGTGGAGGTATTAACCTTTAATGCATGAAAAGATAAAACATTAAGCTTTCGCTATAATATTTTTTACAAATAATAAAGTAGCTAGTGAAAATAATAATCTTATTTTCACTAGCTACTTTATTTAACCTTCTAGCACAGTGTCATTAGCCTTTTCTTCTATAAGACTTGCTAAAGAATGAGCCATTTCGTCAAGTTCAATCTGATTTTCACCTTCAAGCATTACTCTTACTAGTGGTTCTGTACCAGATGGTCTTATAAGAACTCTTCCTGTACCCTTAAGTCTCTCTTCTATCTTTTGTATTTCATTTACTATTTCATCATCATCTATATATATGTTCTTTTTGTCATTAGGTATAGTAGCATTTGCCAATACTTGAGGAAGCTTTTTCATCATTCCTGCAAGTTCAGATAAAGTATTAGAACTATTTTTTATTATTGATGATAGTTGAAGTCCAGTAACAAGTCCATCTCCAGTAGTGTTATAATCTAGGAATATTATATGTCCTGACTGTTCACCGCCTAGTTTATAACCTTGTTTTAACATTTCCTCTAGAACATATCTATCTCCAACTTTTGTCTTAACTGTATTTATGTTTTCTTTATCAAGTGCAATAAAAAGCCCCATATTGCTCATTACCGTAACTACCACTACATTCTCATTTAATTTTCCCTTATCCTTTAAATACTTGCCACATATGCCAAGTATAAAGTCACCATCTATTAGATTACCTTTTTCATCTACAGCAAGACATCTATCCGCATCGCCATCAAAAGCAAGACCCAAATCGCATTTCTTTTTCACTACATACTCCATAAGCTCTTCTGGATGAGTAGAACCACAGCATTTGTTTATATTTATGCCATCAGGATCATTGTTAATTACAACTATTTCTGCACCAAGATCTCTAAAAGTTTTAACTGCACTCTTATAGCTTGCTCCATTAGCACAATCTAGA
The DNA here is from genome assembly GCF_000246895.1 of Clostridium arbusti SL206. Lineage (GTDB taxonomy): Bacteria > Bacillota > Clostridia > Clostridiales > Clostridiaceae > Clostridium_I > Clostridium_I arbusti. Next base: position 6,562 of record NZ_BAEV01000077.1, read on the forward strand.
GCTATCTTCATTCCCTTAAGATCACAATCAATTGTACCCTTTGCAAATTCTATATAATCTTCAAATGCTGAATCCTCTATTACTTTTCTTCCTAAGTTTCCACCTGAAGGTGAAGGAATTTCTTTACATTCATTTTCAATTACACTTTGTATTTGATCTTCTAGTTCATCTGAAAGTTTATAGCCTTGTGAATTAAAAAACTTTATTCCATTGTACTCTACAGGATTATGTGAAGCTGATATTACAACTCCAGCATCTAGTTTATACTTTCTTGTTAAATAAGCTATAGCCGGTGTAGGTATTACCCCAACACATACTGCCTCTGCTCCTACCGAAAGTATCCCTGATACAAGTGCTGATTCTAACAAATCCTTAGATATTCTTGTATCTGTTCCAACTAATATTCTTGGCTTATGTGATCCTTTTGATAACACGTACGCACCTGCTCTACCAAGACTATATGCAATCTCTGGTGTTAATTCATAGTTTGCTATACCTCTTACACCATCTGTGCCAAACATCCTACTCATAATATTTTCAACCTCACTCTATCAATGAATCTTAATTAACATAAGTTTATTTATAAGCATTTTACAAAAATACTCATGGCTAACATTATATCATATTAATATTCGTCAAACAATTATATGGTTACTAATTGTCAATATGCAGTATATATGATATGACATATACATATAAATTATACTCTTACCTGTTTCTCCACTATTCCACCATCTATAATCTTTATTTCTCCGCTATATTCTACCTTTTCTACATAACATCCTTTTCCTATAATAACATTATTCCCCCTAACCACCTTTGTAGTTGTTCCTTCAAGATAAATATTATCTCCCTCTACGGACTCAGTTATAAACTCTCTTCTGTAGGAGAACATAGTCTTTAAAAGTTTAGCAACTAATGAATCATCAAATGCTGATAACTTAACACTTATATTTTCCCCACCTATCTCTTTAGCTTTACACTTACCATGTAAATATATATCAACTTCACCTGCATTTAAAAGCCCTTCAATCTTTATAGCACCATGAGCTTTAAAAACTTCACTTTCGCAATCTTTTCCTATGCTTAATCCTCCCGATACCTCTATTTCTTCCGCAAATAAATTTCCATTAATATTACTACTTCCAGATATTCTTATCTTTTTAGTTCTTACATCACCAGAAATACCAGAAGAACCACTAACTTTAAATTCACTAGCATCCATATTTCCATCTACATTCATTGAACCACTAACTTTAATTTCTTCTGTAGTAACATTACCCTTTATTTTAGAAGAACCACTAAAATTTATTTGTTTTGATAGTATATTACCTGTTATATCTGACGAACCACTGCATTTTAAAGCATTACAATCTAAATCACCATTTATAGAACCCGAGCCACTTATCTTAACTTCATCATATATGCCACCGCCTACAGACCCTGAACCTGAAATTTTAAGATTTTGTCTATCTTCCATTTTAAAACAGCTCCTTAATCCTTAATTTTAATTCCTCTATAACCTGACTAATATTTATCCTCATTACAATCTTTAATAATTTCTCAAAATATATTTGGTTTGCATCTAAAGAAATAATACATACTCCTACACCCATTTTTCTTACAAATAATATTTCACAACTTTTTCCTGAGTATTTATTATAATTATCTTGTAGTGTTTGAAGAACATTTTTACCTTCTTCAATTGAAATACTACCCTCAACCAAAAACTTTTGTAATATACTCATATACAATATCTCATTAAAGGAATACTCTGAAATCATTGAATTAAATTCTTTATATATTTCTACAATATTTTTCATTATAATTTCCTTTTCAACAAGTTCACTATAAGAAACTTTTATATCCGATACCTCATCAGAAAAAACTCGTGCCAACTCATCAAGAGATACATCGTCCTTCATATTTTTATTCTTTTCCTACTCTTTCAAGAATTTTTTCTCTAGGAAAAAATGTCTCTTGTCCAGTAAAGGAAGATTTTTTTTAAACCATTCTTCTGGAATCAAATTTTTTCTTTTCCATCTATAAAGTTGGCCATAGGATATACTTGTTAATTCTAAAAGCTCTTTTTTAGAAATTAACCTTTCTTCCATAATATCACCTCGTAGATTTAGTGTAACATAACATTGTTACGTTGTAAATAATATAAATAGCTTTTTTCCTAAAGCAATAAAGTATTACTATTGGTAGTCATGTGATATTAACATAAATTAAGGCACATTCAAATAAATAACTAGTCAGTATACTAGTCTATTTTGAATCCTACAACGTCAACAGAACCCTCAGATAACTCACTATCCTCAGAACCCGTTTCCTTGTAGACTTCAAAATATCCGTCGCATCTTTGACTTACTATTTATTTTCATATGCCTTATTGAAAAATTTAAAACCTTCCTTAGCTAATCAATCTATATAATCTATAAAAGACTGTTGATTTTTTAACTAAAGAAGGCTCATATATTTTATATTATTGTTAAAATAACTACCATTAGTAGTAATGAAAACATTTTAAAAGTGCTTAAATATTTTTCTTATATATGCTCTAATAACTTATAATAGCTATTATAGTTATATTAGCCATTATAGCTATATTGTTCATTTTTTAACTAATAAATGTATACATAGCTTATATATTTGTTAAAATAACTACTATAAATGGCAAATAAAATAATTTAATTACTATTTATACATATTCTTTTGCCTTTTCTTCACCTCTTAAGACTCTAAGTGCACCTTGAGCCAATGCTAAAAGTTCATCTTCTCCAGGATAAACTACTACTGGAGCGATAAAAGAAACTCTTTCTGTAATCTTACCTGTAATACCTTTATTATAAGCTATTCCACCAGTAAGAAGTATTGCATCTACTTTTCCTGATAACACAGCTGCATCTTGACCAATTTCTTTTGCTATTTGATATATATATGCATCATATATTAGCTTTGAATCTTTATCACCAGCATCTGCTTTGTCAGCTACAACTTTGAAGTCATTTGTATCTGCGTAGCCTACAGCTCCACCCTTACCATTAATCTTTTTCTTCATTTCTTCATGAGTTACTTCTCCACTATAAGCAAGATCAATTAAATCTCCAAGTGGAACTCCACCACTTCTTTCTGGTGAAAATGGACCTTCTCCTGTAAGGGCGTTATTTACATCAATTACCTTTCCCTTGCAATGAGCTCCAACAGATGTTCCTCCACCCATATGGGCAACAATAAGATTTAAATCTTCATATTTTACGCCTTTTTCCTTTGCATATCTTTTAGCAACTGCTTTTTGATTTAATGCATGGAATATACTTCTTCTCTTTATATCAGGCATTCCTGAAAGCCTTGCTACATCCTGCAATTCATCAACGGTTACAGGATCTACTATAAATGCTGAAACTCCAATTTCTTTTGCTATTTCATTGGATATAATTGCACCTAGATTTGATGCGTGTTGTCCTTGAACTCCAAATTTTGAATCTTCAAGTATTGAATCATTAACCGTATATGTACCACTTTCTATAGGCTTTATGATTCCGCCTCTTCCAACTACTGCATTTAAAGTTTTAATGTCTATATTTTTTTCCTTTAAGAAATTCAATATTACTTCTTTTCTAAATTGGAATTGATCATATATTGTAGCATATTTAGCTATTTCATCTGCTGAATGTTTTAAATTTTCCTCTAAAATTTGATTTTCATCTTCATAAACTCCAATTTTTGTTGAAGTAGAACCTGGGTTGATTATTAATAATTTATACATTATATGTCCCCCTTTATACTCTATTTATGACTTGCAACTAATGCTGCAAGAGCAATTGAATACATTTTTGTTTCATGGCTGTCTGCTCTTGATGTTAATATAACTGGAGCTGAAGTTCCAACTAATATACCTCCATTTTTTGAGTGAGTTGTATAAGTTAAAGTTTTATACATAACATTACCTGTCTCTATATTTGGTAATAAAAGAACATCTGCTTTACCAGCTACTGCACCTTTTATATTTTTATGTTTCGCTGCCTCTTCACTTAATGCATTATCTAGTGCATATGGTCCATCAACTATACATCCTTTAAATTGTCCTCTGTCACTCATTTTTGAAAGCATAGCTGCATCTAATGTGGCTGGCATATTTTCATTTACTACTTCAACAGCACATATAGGAGCTACCTTTGGTTCTTCAATTCCTACTGCATGAGCTACTTTTACTGCGTTGTTTATTATTTGTATTTTATCCTTAAATGTTGGATACATGTTAAAAGCAGCGTCTGTCAAAAATAATAATCTGTTAAAAGCTTCTGTTTCAAAAACAGCTACATGAGACATAAGTTTTCCAGTTCTAAGACCAACTTCTTTATTAAGTACTGATCTCAAGAAAGTTGCTGTATCAACTAAACCCTTCATTACCATATCGGCTTTACCCTGTGAAACAATTTCTACAGCTTTTAATGTAGCTTTTTTAACATTTGGCTCATCTACTATCTTAAACTGATTTATATCCATTCCAATCTTAAGTGCAATGGATGTTATTTCATTTTTGTCTCCAACTAAAATTGCTTCTGCTATGCCATTTTTCTTAGCATCTCTTATAGCTTCTAATACTGGTGTATCCTGTGCCACTGCAACAGATACTGTCTTTATGTCTTTACTCTTAACCTTTAACAAAACCTCTTCAAAACTTTTAATCATATTATTAGCACCTCTTCTTAATTATTTTTAGTATTATATATAACAAATAATTCTAAACATTAAAAAATAGTATTTTATAGTAATGTCAATATTAAAAAACTTATATTTCCATTTTATCAAAGATTTAATAAAAATATTATTTTTTCAGAAAATTTAGTTAAAAGGTTTATATTTTCTAATTATAGCTTCTGCACATTTTAATCCATCTACAGCTGCTGACATTATTCCTCCTGCAAATCCTGCACCCTCTCCGCTTGGAAATAATCCATTAATAGATACACTTTCAAGTTTCTCATTTCTCATTATCTTTACAGGAGCAGAAGTCCTAGTCTCAATTCCTGTCAAAATTGCATCATGATCACTAAATCCCTTAATTTTTTTATTAAAATTTAATATTCCGTCTTTCAATGTATCAATTACATATTGAGGCAAACAAGTATTTAAATTAGTAAGTTTATAACCTGGTTTATAGCTAGGTTCAATTCCACCAATACTTTTACTAGCTTTATCTCTTAAAAAGTCTCCAACAAGTTGTACAGGTGCATTAAAATTTCTTCCACCAGCAATAAATGCCTTTTCTTCATAGTATCTTTGCATCTCCATACCCCAAAGTGGATAATTCTCAGAAAGTCCTCTATTGTTAAAATTATAACACTCTTTTCTAAAATCATCTACCCCTACTGTTACTACTAAACCTGAATTTGCATTTTTTTTATTTCTATTATGGTAACTCATTCCATTGGTAGCTAACCTTCCTTGTTCTGAAGCTGCGGCCACAACTTCACCTCCAGGGCACATACAAAAACTGTATATAGATCTTTTAGTAATATTCGATGTATAAGTAAGTTTATAGTCTGCTGTCTTTAATCTAGGATGATTTGCATATTTACCATATTGATTTTCATTTATCATATGTTGTGAATGTTCAATTCTAACACCTATAGCAAAAGGTTTTGCTTCCATTACAATATTATTTTTATAAAGCATATCATAGGTATCTCTAGAACTATGCCCTATAGCTAAAATTAAAGCTTCACAATTAATTTCTTCTCCATTTATAATTACTGATCTAACACTTTTATCTTTAGTAATTATATTTTCTAATTTACTATTAAATCTAACTTCTCCTCCAAGAGCTATTACCTTTTCTCTTAAATTTTTCACCACATTTTTCAATATATCTGTACCTATATGAGGCTTTCCCTCATAAGATATTTCTTCCGGTGCTCCAAATTTTATAAATTTGTTAATTACATAACTACATCTTTTATCCTTAATTCTAGTTGTCAGTTTGCCATCAGAAAATGTACCCGCTCCACCTTCCCCAAACTGAACATTGGATTCAGTATTAAGTTCTCCTGTCCTCCAAAAATGATCTACAGTTTTAGTCCTATTCTCTACGTTCTGCCCTCTTTCAAATACTATTGGTCTATATCCTTTTTCAGCTAGAATTAAAGCTGCAAACATTCCTGCTGGGCCCATTCCCACTACTATTGGTCTACTACTTAGTTTCAAATCTCCAAGAACTAAATCTTCTTTATTATTATCTTCTTCAAATTTAATGTCTTTATCATTTAGCCTATTAATTATCTTACTCTCTTTTTCTAAACTAACTTCTACTGAATAATTAAATTTTATATTATTCTTTTTTCTAGCATCCACTGACTCTTTTAATATCTTAAAATTTTTAATATTGTTCTCTGATACTTTAAGCTTTGAAGCTGTTTTACTTTTTAAACTTAAGATATCTTCTTCTATATTTAAAGTTAAATTATTAATCCTAATTGACATTTTGTCCTCCAATTATTTTTTATATCACTCTAACTGCTTATTATTATAAGTAACGACCTTACGCAGCATATTCTTCTTATTTTTTAACAATGGTCACCTTTACTGTACTTGGATCAGATGCTATGTTAGTTACCCCTTGTGGAAGTGCCACAGAAACTTGCACATTATGGGTTCCTTCCTGTAATGACGTACAATCTACATTACATTTTATATCTCCATCTTTTATTGAATTTATTACAGACTCATCACCAGACACTGTAATGTTCTCTTTATCATTATCTAAAGATGCGTTAAACCCTGAAGGTACATTTATAAAATTAATATTTGATGAAAATGTTTTTTGTATTATTCCTTCTACAGTTGCCTTAACATTTATATAATTGTCACCACTAAGTGTGCTAATACCATTAGGTAGACTTAGCTTCACATTTATAGTTTTGTTCTCAGTTATTTTTGATAAATCTATAGGCACTGTATCTATACTTGACACCTTATTAAGGCTATCATTATCTCCAATTACATCTATAGTAGACTGTACAGGTGTTAATGATTTTATATTGACACCATTCGTAACTTGCCCGGTTGTTTTTATATTTATACTTACAGACTTGGCTTTCTTTATAGGTATTGTAACATTCACATTCTGTGGCTGAACCTTTACATTTGCTACTATCTTCCCAGCTCCATCTACAGCCTGCAACGGAACACTTAAATCTACATCTTTATTAAAATTTGCTACATTTGCATTAATTATTACATTTTTAACCATATTCACGAATTTACCTGGTCCACTCACAATTGCATCTGAGGGACTTATTACTGCCTCTGATGAATAATACCCTTCTTTTGGTGAACCCTCTATCTTCGCCTTTACAGATACAGTTTTTTGGTGTAAATCATCTAAATTCACATCTACCCACATAGCATTATTATTTTCTATATTAATATTATTGGGATAGTGAACAATCTGAACTGGAATTCTATTATCACCTTTTTTAACAGCATATTCACTCATATCCGCTACAATTTTAAAATCCTCAGGCCTTGCTCTCATAACTTCTAAATCAGTTCCTCTCAATGTTAACGATACATTAAAATTTTGATCAGGAGAAAGTGTTAGTTTAGATTGTGCTAATGCATCTGTATTTATTAGTTCTACAGAAACACTCTTTAATTTGTAGGTTTTTATAGGATTTTCCCAATTTGAAATGTAAAGCCATAGACAAAACGCAGCGATTACGCAGCATATCTTTATTATTATCTGCTGTTTAGTTTTTTTCTCCACGTTTTCACCTTCTCTTTAAATGAATTATTTCTTGAAAACCTAATAAGAATTATCCTTATCAAAATATCTTTTAATTTCTCCTTAGTATATCCTCTAGTTAATTTTCCGTTAATAGCAAGCGAAACTACTCCCGTTTCCTCCGATACCACTATTACAAGAGCATCTGAATTTTCGGATATTCCAAGTCCAGCTCTATGTCTTGTTCCAAGTTTTTTACTTATATCATAATTAGATGAAAGTGGTAAAAAACAGCCTGCTGCTAGTACTCTATCATTCCTAATTATCGTAGCTCCATCATGAAGTGGAGTGTTTACTACAAATATATTTTCTAAAATTGCAGAGGATACAATACCTTCAATCTTAGTTCCTGTACTCATTATATCTTCAAGTTTTGTTCTTTGCTCAATTACAATAAGTGCACCCGTCCTAGTTTTTGCCAGATTATAAACAGCATTCACTATTTGAGTTATAACCTCTTCCATTTTTTCTTTATTTTCCAAAATATGTACATCAGTAAAAGCACTTCTTCCCAAGTGCTCTAAAGCTCTTCTAATCTCTGGCTGAAAAATTATTATTATGGACAATACTCCAATTGTTATCGTTCTCTCAAGTATCCAATTAAGCATGGTAAGATGAAAAATACTACTAACTGGAATCAATAAAAGTATTAATAATATACCTTTCAAAAGCTGCACAGCTCTGGTTTCTCTTATCAACATATACGCTTTATAAAATATATATGATACTACTAATATATCCAATATAGACCATGCATTTATTGCTTTCACTGCACCAACTATCATATTTATAATGTCCATAATTTCACCTCTTTAATATAGCCTATTAACAATTATACACTATTGTAACTCAATGTAGTATATCATGATAAAATTTTATAAAATATTAATATAAATTCTTGGAATACTATTTATAAATAGTTTTATTACAATGTAACAAACGAAATTCCAATATTCATATTTTGTAATAAAATTATATATTTAGAAAGGTTGGTGTTTTTATGAATGTCAATGATAGACTGATGGAAGATGCAATAAGATCATCACTAGCAAGTGCTATGAAAGTAACTTCAAAAGATATAAAGGTAAGATCACTTAATGGAATTGTTTCTTTACAGGGATTTGTAAATGTATTAGCAGAAAAAAATAGAGCTGAAGAAGTAGCCTATAAAATTGAAGGTGTTAAAGAAGTTAAAAACGATATTACTATATCTCTAGACGGTGGAGAAAGTGATAAAGAACTAACAAATCTTGTTAATTCAAATTTAAGAAATAGTGCTTTTAAAAACAGAATTTTATCTGTTACAGCAAAAGTTTCAGGTGGAAATGCAATTTTAATTGGTGATGTAGAAACAGAGAGAGATAGACAAATTGCTATAAGTGAAGCTAATAAAACTTTTGGTGTTAGAAGTGTAGTAAGTTCAATTAATCTTGCTTCTTTTAAAGATGATACTTCTCTAACTAATGATATAAATATGCTTCTAATGGAATCTAAAATAAATGTAAATGATATTTCTGCTGTTGTTCTCCGTGGTAAAGTATCTATATCAGGATATGCTGAGAAAGAAGAGGATATCAATAAACTTGTGACGTTAGTACAATCAATACCCGGAATAAAAGAAGTTAATAATAAATTGAAATTATATAAAATAGGTACTGGTATTTCATAAATTTAGTATAAATATTAAACTTTATAAATATTAATATTAATATAAGATATTAAAGGGGTGGGGATTTTTATGTTTGATAAAAATAAGAAAAAAATTATTATTTTATCAGCCGCAATTACTTTCAACATATTTTTATTAATATTTATAGTTTTTAATCTTTTTACCTTAAATCAATACAATAAATATAAGAAACAACTCGTTACATATATTGGAACTATATATAAAATAAATTCTAATGTTTCTATTATTAACAATGGACAAACTATTGATATAGAAAAAGCAAAAGATAAGCTACCTTATGTGATAAATTCTTTAATAAAAGTAAACTTAGAATTAGAAAATTATAATAGTGATCCTAGATATAAGAGTTCATTTAGTTCACTTAAATTGGGATTAGATAATAACATATTGATGTACAAGCAGTTATTTTCTATAGTGAACAATCCAGAGGCAATGGATATAAATACTTCTATGAAGAATGTCATTAACTACAAAAATAACTGTGAAAATTATTATTCTTCCATAGGTTCAAATGATAAATCTTTTGGACTTCCAAAGGATAGTACTATACTAATAAGCAATACTTCTAGTTATGTTTCAGATCTTATAAAAGTAAAAAAGGATAGAGATATATCTAATACGCAAAATATGGAATTTGAAAATAACTTAACTGATATATTAACAAAATTCAATTCTATAAAAGCTGATTTATCTTACTATTCAGATAGTGCAAGAAAAAACACTATATCCTATGACAATGCTATTGCTAAAGTACAAGATAATAAATATCGTTTTAGTTCAGTAACACAACAATTTTCTCAAATAAATGTACCATCAAATCAAATCGAAATATACACTAGCTTTAAAAATGTTTTTGACGACTATAATTCCTATGTAGATAGCTTTTGTTCTGCTTTAAAAAATGAAAAAGTTGCTGCTAACTCAAAAGATAGTTTATTAGATGCATCACTACTGTATAAAGATGCTAATAATAAATATACTATTATGAGTAAAGACTTTAACGCTTTAAAAGATAATTTTAAAAATTTTATAAATAATAATTAAATATAAATTTTTTTCAATATTGTATTATTTTTTTATTATAGGGTACAATATCATTAGCCTAAGTCATACGGGGGAACCAGTTTTTGGGGTGAATCGCTATTAGCGTAGGTTATGCCTTTACCAAACCCGTCAGCTAACCTCGTAGAATAAAAGGAGGAAGAATATAAATGAAAAAAAGCATTTGGGCTATTGTTTTTATTGTACTTTTAGGGTTGTTACCCTCGTGCATTGTAAATGCACAAACAATAGAACCTTCAAATGATAATAAGCCTTCTCGAAACAGTGCAAACAGAGGAGCTAGGAATCTCTATAATGAGAAATCCGATTCTGTAGAAGTATTTAATTCTGATGGAAGAACTTTTACCGTAACAAGGGAGGATATAGATTTAATGGCGAAAGTAGTATATGCAGAAAGTAACGCTGAGCCTTATGAGGGTAAAGTTGCTGTAGCTTCTGTAATACTTAATAGGCTAAGAAATAAAAGTTTTCCCAAAAGTGTAAATGATGTTATTAAACAAAAGTATGCATTTTCTTGCGTAATAAATGGTAACATTAATGCTAATCCAAATAAAGACTGTTATAATGCAGTTTTTGATGCTCTTGACGGAAATGATCCTACTACGAACGCTCTATTTTTTTATAACCCTAAGACAGCCCGTTCAAGTTGGATGCTTAATATAAAAAAATCTAATGTAAAACCAATAGGCAACCATACTTTCTTTGTAGTAAATTAAACTATTAAGAAAAACTGCATATTAAAACATAAAAGCCTCACCAGAATATATTGGTTGAGGCTTAAAATTATTCTTTATCTTTACGTGTAAACTTACTTAATTGAAGACAAATAATTTACTGCACTTAAGGCAGCAATTTGACCTTCTCCAGCTGATTTTATGTATTGATAAGGCGTTCCTACACAATCTCCGGCTGCAAAACATCCATCTATATTAGTTTTCATATTTTTATCAACCTTTATGTGTTCATCTTCTATTAAAAGTCCTGGCACAAGCTGTGAAGGAGCTACACTTTCCTTTAATATAAATACTCCATCTGTTTTTATTTCATCAGATTTCAAAATTAATCTTTCTACTTTTTCGTCTCCAGTTATTTCTATGGGTTTATCTTTCAATATTTCTACTTTATTAACTAATTCATAGTTTTCTTTGTACATAGGTATATAGTATAATTTTGATGCAAGCTCACTTACATAGTTTGCTTCCTTTTCAGCCTCTCTCGTATACCCAACTATTGTTACAACTTTATTTCTATATAAAGGAGCGTCACAAGTAGCACAATATCCAACGCCTTTGCCTAAAAATTCTTCTTCCCCTTTTAATGGTTTAGTAAATTCCATTCCAGTTGCAAGAATAATAGTTTTCGCTTCGTAGGCTTTTTCATTTACCATAAGCGTAAAATAATCTCCCATAGCATAAACAGCATTTATTCTTTCCTCTGTAATTTCTATACCCATTTTATCAATATGTTCTGTAAACTTATCCTTTAACTCTTCTCCTGAGATATCATAAAAGCCTAAGTAATTGTTTACTTTAGGCGCCTTGCACAATTTAAAGCTTAAGTTCTTATTTCCAAATAAAATTATATTTTTATTTCTTATTTTAGCATTAACAGCTGCAGATAATCCTGCTGGTCCACTCCCTATTATTGCTATATCATAACGTTCTTCCACTATTATCATCTCCTAATATTAATGAATATTACTTAGCTGAATAAATAATTAGGTGTAGAATTAATAATTAACATTAATTCTACACCTCCTAAAACACTATATGTGTTTTTCAAGCACTTCTTTCAATGCTGCTTTAGGTCTAAATCCAACTAATGTCTCAGCTATGTTTCCATCTTTAAATACTAATACAGTTGGAATGCTTGCTATTTTATAGTTACTTGAAACTACTGGATTTTCATCTACATTTACTTTTAAAAATTTAGCTCTACCTTCTAATTCTCCTGATAATTCGTTAATTACAGGTCCAAGCATCTTACATGGTCCACACCAAGCTGCCCAAAAATCTACTACTACTGTTCCACTTTTAACTTCTTCTTGGAAATTAGCATCATTAATATCTTTAACCATTGAAAATTCCTCCTTTTAGCATCCCCCTAAAGGTATACCATATAAAATAATTGTAAAACTGAATAAGTAATTGATTTATATATTTAATTTTAAATCTATCTTTATACTATTTATAAAATATTATATATTATTTAATATTTATTATCAATAAAATATATTCCATAACAATCCACATTTTAATTATACATCATATATATCTTTACAACCACTAAATATATATTATTCCCATATATATTTTAAATATTATACAAATAAGTTTTCTTAATTTTAGTGAAACATTAAAATAATATTTTATAAAATAAATTATCATACTACGTGT
>NZ_BAEV01000076.1 GCF_000246895.1 Clostridium arbusti SL206
ATATAATACCATGATTCAAAACTCTTGTCAACACTTTTTATTTTATTATTTAGTGTAAAACAATTTGTCTTTAAATCCTCACAGCAAGGAATATAGTATCACAAAATTTAGTTTATAATACTCTATTAATGTCTATTATACGTATTTATCTTCTTAATGCTAAAAATATCTATTATTATTATTACATTACTATTATTGACACACAAGGATAAGTATATTATTAATTACTTCGATATATACATCAATAATAAAAAAACTACCAGCAAAATAATTTGATAGCAGTTATTATAATAAAATATTTTATAGTATAAATTTAAAAATTAATAAGAAAATAACACCTGGCACTCCAAAAAATCCTGCTATAAGTGCTGTTACTAAGTTAATTCCTATACCACCAAATCCAAAATGAATTCCAACTAAATTTACTATAAACAAAAGTACAGTTCCAAGTACTGCATTTATTATTAATCTGATTAATATTTTTAATGGCCATGCTAACAATCTAACTACAACAAATAATCCTATTATTGCTATTAAAAAATAACCTACGTATTCCATTCAAGCATCCCCCTATTAAACTATTAAAATAAATCAATCAACTTTTTCTTTTCTAATATACATATCAAATTCATTAATTCTTATATTTAGTTTCTTAGCTTGAGCTAAAAGATATGTATACCTTGACTTAGCCGCTGCTTCTTTATATATAGCATAGTCTATTAAATCTGGTTCGTTAACAATCTCAAAATAGTCTCTACACAATTGTAGTTCTTTTCTGGCTTCTTCTATAGCATCAATTATATATTTTTGATCTAAATCATAGTTCATATTATTATTTAATAATTTTGTAATCTTTTTCTTAACCATAAAAAAACCTCCCATTTTATATCTCTTTACAATTATAGACATAAAATGGGAATAATATTCCAGTTATATTTCTTTTCTTCCTTCAAGAGCTTTTGACAAAGTAACTTCATCTGCATATTCAAGATCCCCACCCATAGGTATTCCATGTGCAATTCTAGTAACCTTAACACCTAAAGGTTTTAACAATTTAGATATATACATAGCAGTAGCTTCTCCATCAACATTAGGATTAGTTGCAACTATAACTTCCTTAACTTCATCTTTCATACGACTTACAAGTTCCTTTAAGCGTATAGAATCAGGACCTTTTCCTGACATTGGTGAAATCACTCCATGTAGTACATGATACACGCCATTATACTCTTTAACCTTTTCTATTGCCATAATATCCTTAGGCTCTTCAACTACACAAATAAGTTTTTTATCTCTACTTGGATTAGAACATATAGAACAAGGATCCGTATCTGTAAAGTTTCCACATACTGAGCAGTATTTAATGGTTCCTCTAGCCTTAACAAGTGCTTTAGAAAACTCTTCAACCTCTTCTTTAGGTAAATTTAATACATAAAGTGTAAGTCTTTGTGCAGTCTTATATCCTATGCCAGGGAGTTTAGCAAATTCCTCTATTAATTTCTCTATAGCTACTGGATAAAAATCTAACATAGTCACCTCAATATTACAACATTCCAGGTATATTTAATCCACCTGTCATTTTTTTCATTTCACCTGCTGATTCATCTTCAGCCTTTTTTAATGCTTCATTGCAGGCTGATATAATTAAATCCTGAAGCATTTCTACATCATCTGGGTCAACAACTTCTGGTTTTATTTTAACATCAACCAATTGTTTTTTTCCATTGACAACAGCTGTAACTGCTCCACCGCCTACAGAAGATTCAAAGCTTTTATTTTCAAGATCTTTTTGCATATCTTCCATTTGTTTTTGAAATTTTTGTGCTTGCTTTATCAGATTGTTCATGTTTCCTCCACCCATTCCTGGGAATCCACCTTTTGCCATATATATAACCTCCTAAAATATAAACTAATTAAGTTTCAGTATTTAATATTTTACCATTTAAAACATCATTCATCAATAATATCAACGATTTCTTCACCAAATGTATTTTTTATTATCTCCTCTGGTGATGATTTTAATTCTTCCTCTTCTATTTCAACGATATATTGCAATCTTACCTTTTCTTTAAGTATCTCTGAAAATATTTCTTCAACCTTTTTATTATTTTCAGGTCTTTGTAGGTTTTGCTTACTGAAGTTATAACTTTTTGGGAACTTTACTTCTATTATACTATTCTTACAGTTTATAGGTTCACCATTACTAAGATGGGCTCCTAAAACTCTTAATCGTCTTGATTTAAATGTTTCTAATATATCTTTCCAAACCTTTCGTACATCATCTAAAGTAAGTTTAGATTCAGTATTTATAAATGACTCTTTCTCTTTAATATTATCCTGATTATTAACTTTCTTTGTTACTTTCTTTGCTTCCTGTTTTACATTAAGTTTTGTAGTTTCTTTATTATATATTAAATCTCCAGATTTTATCATACTTTCAAGTTTATTAAGCCTTGCAAGTATAACTTCATTAGATGTATCATATTCTATTTTACACATTTTTATAACAGCTAGTTCCAAATATATTCTACTTTGTTTACTCCATTTGGATTCTTCTTCAGTCTCTTGAAGTATTTTTATACATCTCATTATTTCTTCTACTCTTATTTTTTCAGACTGTTCTTTAATAAGTTTTATATTTTCTTGGGACATATCTAAAATCTCTTCTGGATTCTTGCTTATCTTAACCATCATAAGGTTTCTCATATGAATTATAAGATCTTTAATAAATATATTTATATCTTTACCACTAAATACTATATCATCTACTGTTTTCATAGCATTTTCAATATTTTTTTCTATTAATGCAGAAGTTATATTAATAAGATATTCATTAGTAACAAGTCCAAGCATGTTAATAATATCATCATATTGAACCTTTCCATTACCTGTTGATATAGCTTGATCTAATATACTAAGAGCATCTCTCATTGCTCCATCAGATATCCTTGCTATAAGATTTAAACTTTCATCATCTGCAAATACACCTTGTTTAGAAACTATTTCTCTAAGTCTTTCAAACATGTCATATTTTTTTATTCTCTTAAAATCAAATCTTTGGCATCTTGAAAGTATAGTTATTGGTAGTCTCTGTGGATCCGTTGTTGCTAAAATAAATATAACATTTTTAGGTGGCTCTTCAAGAGTCTTTAAAAAGGCATTTACTGCTCCCATGGAAAGCATATGTACTTCATCTATAATATATACTTTAAATCTTGATTCATGTGGAGGATATTGGACATCCTCTATGATATTTCTTATATCCTCTACACCATTGTGTGAAGCAGCATCTAATTCTGTTACATCTATAGCTAAGCCACTATTAATTTTTTTACACATCTCACATTCATTACAAGGTTCCCCATCCTGAGGATTTAGGCAATTTACTGCTTTTGACAATATCTTAGCTGTAGAGGTTTTACCTGTTCCCCTTGTACCACATAATAAATATGCATGAGCTATTCTACTATCTTTAACTTGATTCCTTAATGTTATAGTAACATGGTTTTGACCTACAACTTCTTTAAAAGTTTTTGGCCTCCATTCTCTATATAAAGCTGTATATCCCATATTTTCACCTCGTTACAAACGAAATATATTTACTGTTTGTTCTCCAAATAATCTTCAACTACATTATACTACATACATACAAGTTAGTTTATTATATAATAAAAAAAGATGCTTATAAGCATCTTAGGTTTTATGTAATTAAATGTCGTGCACCTCGCTTTGACTATAAACCATAAGCGTTACTTATACAGTTAGCTCAAACCAGGTTTTTCCACGGCACACGAAATGGTTCACTTACCGCTGCTTCCTTCCGGACCTGACGGGATTCATGAATTTTCGTTGCGTGGGACCCAGCTCTCAACACCACTTATATAAGCCAGACCTCACAGTTTAAAGCCTCAGCAAGGAATTCAATCCTGCTATAGCGGCTTGCAGGTTACAAGGCACCGCTAACTCCCCATCTAGCACGACAAAGTTTTAATGGCGGAGAAAGGGGGATTCGAACCCCCGGTTGAGTTTCCCCAACACACGCTTTCCAGGCGTGCTCCTTAAGCCACTCGAACATCTCTCCATATTTTAAATAAGTTTACTATTAAGATAATAAACGTTACTCAATATATTATATACTCTTAATAATATTTCGTCAACAATTAAATCTAAACTATAAGAGCAAGAAATCCTATTAAGATTTCTTGCTCTTATTATTATCTTAATTCACTTACCATTTGAGTTGCTTGATCTTTAATTTGTTGAACTTCATTAGAAGGGGCATCTTTAGTAGGATACCATCCTCTCTTTTTCATTGCATCAAAAACCTTATATTGAATATCTTGAGAGCTTCTAAAATTATTTACAAGAGTATTTCTCAAATTAGTACAAGATGTTTCAGTTATACCTGTACTATAAGAAGAAATTAGCTGTTTTTCTGTAATCAATAAATCTTCCATAATTTCTTTTTCAGTAAAATTTCCGCTGTTATCCATATTATATACCTCCAATTTTTATTATTGATGAGAATCAAGATAAGTCTTTAAACTATTAAAATTTTCTCTATGTGCATTACTTGCCTCATTACAAAGAGTCTTAAGTTCTGCATCATTGCAGCACTGTGCATATTTATAAAACTTCTTATTTAATAATACTTCATGCTCTATTTCATCTTTAATTACTTTTAAATTGTTAGCCTCTATTTGTGCAGATACTGTAGTTGTAGCATTCATAGTAAAACCTCCTATTATTTTTTTATTTGATTTAATTACCTAGTTATGTTTGCCTATTATTAAGTAAAATATAATGGAAATTACAAGAAAGAAATAATTATTTAATTTTATGTTATAATTACGTAAATTAATTTATTTATTTTTAATTATGTTGTAAAATAATGCTTAAAGTGTGAACTGTCGTATCAATTTAGAAATTTTTTAATTAATAATGTTTATTTAAAGGGAGTGATAAAGTGAATCCAATAGCTTTTACAATATTAGGTTTAGATATTAGATGGTATGGAATAATAATTGCTTGTGGTATGCTAATTGCTATCATAATTGCTAATTTCACATCAAAAATTAAAAATATTAACTATGATGAATTATTTAACATAATTCTAATAGCCTTACCACTAGCTATAGTAGGCGCAAGATTATATTATGTTATCTTTAATTTTAGTTATTATAGTGAGAACTTATCAGAAATTTTTAATACGCGCCAAGGTGGTTTGGCCATTCATGGAGGTATTCTTGTAGGCTTAATTACTGCTTATTTATATACATATCGTAAAAAACTTAATTTTTGGAAATATGCTGATGTAGCTGCACCATCAATAATAATTGCTCAATCCATAGGAAGATGGGGTAACTTTTTTAACCAGGAAGCCCATGGAGGACCTGTTTCCTATACCTTTATAAGCCATTTTCCTAATTTTATTCAAAGAGGAATGTATATAAATGGTAGTTATTATCATCCAACTTTTCTTTATGAATCAATTTGGGATCTTTGTATATTTTTTATACTACTTATTTTATTAAAAAATGTAAAGAAAACTGGTATTGTAATATTTACTTATATAGGTTTATATTCTATAGGAAGATTTTTTATAGAAAGTCTAAGGACAGATAGTCTTATGCTTGGCCCTATAAGAGTAGCATGTTTAGTAAGTTTTATAGGTTTTCTAGTTTGGATTGTTTCTTTAATTATACTTAATAAAAAAGGGGATATCTTAAAATAATATAATTATTAATATCATAGAGACACTATAATAAATCCGTATTTATATATAATAAAATCTAAGTTTACAATTAAATCTTTCAAAATCATTTGTAAAGATCTAATTAAACTTAGATTTTATTTTTAAGTTTAAATTTAAATTTATTCTTTATTTATTATTTGTTCAACAATTCTTAATTTAATACTTTAATTTTATAGATACATGCTATCTAAATAACTTATTCCAGTGACTGTTCTAAAATACTTATGTTTTACAACCTCAATAGTATCCTTTTCCATAGAATCTTCAAATATGTTAACCAAAAAATCTGCTTCTACTAATATTTGAAAATCATCATAGTCTATCTTTGAATAACTATGATGATTTCCTATAAGATACAATATCCTCTTTAAAAGTTTATGACTTAAATTAAACTTATCTAAAATATTAGCAGCAACTTCAGGCCCTTCTATCTCTTGATACCTTCCTGCAGAAGAATTATACTTTTCCTCACTTACTTTTATACCTATATCGTGTAGGACTGCAGCCACTTCTAATATAAATTGATTATCATTATCTAAATTTTCTGATTCACCTATACTTTTAGCAAATCCATATACCTTTAGTGCATGGTTAATTCTAATAACATCATTTTCAAAATACTTTATCATATCGCTTATCACTTGTTGTATCATATTTTACCGTTACATAAAATCTACTAAAATCCAATATCTTTAGATTTTTTCCTTATTCATGATTTTCTTTTTACTATATGGTTAGCTATTTGTATATAACGGTTTTCACCTACCTTTCTTATTTAAGATTTATTTTTCCTGTTTTGCTTTTTTATCTTATTTAAGTGCCATATAACTCTTAACCTAGGCATCACATCACTATAACTACTATCCATTCTCATGGCAATATTTATAAAAAACTATCTATTTATTACTTTCATTGCTATTATTATTAGAACTTCGCCCATTTCCTCTTAAACCTTCCATTATCTTATCTGCCTGTTGTTGTGTAATAACTCCATCACTTACTAATTTGCTTAAAGGATTATTTCTTGGTCTATTTGTCTCATTAGCTCCACTGTTATTCTCCTGAGAATTATTTTGATTGTTACCTTCATTATTTTGTTTTCTTCTATTTCCGCCTCTATTATTTATATCTCCAGTGAGAGAATCCAATATTTTATTAGATTGATCCTGATTTATTGTACCATCCTTTACAAATGCCTGAAGCTTATCCTCATACCTTTTTTTAATTTCATCCTTGTTAAAATTTTTTCCACCACTTGAACTTTGTGAAGAATTTTTAGAACTTGTACTATTACTCTGACACCCCGCAAATAAGAACATAGACATAGATAAGGCCAACAAAATAATAATTAATTTTTTGAAATCTTTAAATCTTTTCACTTTTAAAAAACATCCTTTCTATAAATAATTTCATCTAAAAATAGTTTAGATTTATCACATGTCTATAACTTGTCAAATTTGTTAATATTTTATTAAGTACATATAAAATTAATGTTAGTTGTTATAAAAATGCATTATTTATAAAGTGAATGTATATAAAAAAATACAGAGAACTGTATATCATCTGCAAAAGCAAATTATATGACAACCTTCTGTATTTATCTAAAAAATACTTTGGCGGAGAGAAAGGGATTCGAACCCTTGGCGGAGTCTCCCCCGCAGCAGTTTTCGAGGCTGCCACCTTCGACCTCTCGGACATCTCTCCCTATTAGCATACTAATTATTATACTATTACATAACTAAAAATCTCAAGGAAATATTTTGTTTTTATTATACTATCTTCGATGTTTAAAAAAGTCAGTAATAATCTTACTACAAGTTTCTGAGTATATCCATCTTACATCTATATTATAATTTAAATACTCATTTTGTAATAAATTTATCACAGATCCTGCACTTCCCATAGTTGGATCAAACGTTCCTATGTATATTTTTTTAATTCTAGCTGCTGCAATAGCAGCAGCACACATAGGACATGGCTCTAAAGTTACGTACATTTCACAATCTTTTAATCTCCAATTGTTTAATATAGAAGACGCTTCTTTTATTGCAAGTATCTCAGCATGAGCAGTGCAATCATTTAAGCTTTCCTTAAGATTATGAGCTCTTGCTATTATACTCCAATCTTTAACTATAATAGCCCCTACTGGAACTTCTCCTATTTGTTTCGCCATTTCAGCTTCTAATATGGCTTCCTTTAAAAACAATTCTTTCATGATAATACCCCTATAAATCATTCACCTTTTCCAAAGATATATTCTTTTGTTTCTATATTTGTTGAATATATGCAAACTTACCATAGGTTATTTTCACCAGTATAGTAAATAGTTCAAAGATTTAACATGCGTTTAATGTACTTATAAAATACTCTTATTGAAAAGAACTCTAGAATAGTTTAAATTATTCTAGAGTTCTTTTGGTGCACCTAAGAGGATTCGAACCTCCGGCACATGGTTTAGGAAACCATTGCTCTATCCTACTGAGCTATAGATGCATATCTTTTACCTTCACATTTTATTACAATTTAACTATAATGTCAATATAGACTTGTTTCTTGTTTCTCATATAAAGCGTATAAAAAAATATTTAATTATTGCTTAAGATCAATTTCTTAACATACAATTCTTTATTATCTTTCAAATCAAGGAAATTATCTTCTACTAACAATAAAGGGCTCTGAAAATCATTTTTATTTATCTGTATTATTTTACATATTCTATTATCACTTAACAAAACATTTTCACCCATGTAATAATTTACTACGTGATTTAAAAATATTGTACTGTAATTATAATCTAACTTTCCTAAACTATCTTCTTTTATTATTTCTAATGCTTCAAAAGGTCCCTTGCTTTGTCTATATCCTCTGTCTGAATTAACTGCATCAAATACATCTACAATAGCAATTATTTTTGCAAATGGATGAATTTTATCATTATTTAATCCAAAAGGATAACCTGAACCATCTTCTCTCTCATGATGCATAAGTATTCCAAGACTTACTGACCTATCTAAAAAGGGAATCTTATTTATAAATTCATATCCTATAACAGGATGCATTTTTATCTTTTTGATTTCACTGTTGGTCAATAACTCTGTCTTATTTATAATACTTTCCTCTATTTTAGTCTTTCCAAAATCATGTAGAATAGCTGCATAAGTAAGTAAATTCAACTGTACATCATCTAATCCAATCCATTTTCCAAGAATTGAACTCAGTGCGGCTACATTAACCCCATGTCTATATATACTATCTTTTCCACTTCCATAAAGCACAATATTCTTTATAATTGAATCTGTAGATTTCAATTCATTTTTTATTTTAATTGCAAATTTTCTAACCTCTTCTATATCTGATACTTGTAACTTATTCATTTCATTAAACATTTTTTCTAAATCAAAAGTAAGCCCACTAAAACTATCCTCTGTATTTTTTATACTATTTGTTATATTTTCATCTTCTATCTCATAATACACTTCAATTTTGCTATAAATATATTTTTTTCTTAATGTATTTATTGCTCTTTCAGTTATAGGCACTCCTTTAGCTATAAGAATATTCCCATCACACTTTATTTCATTGGCAGCTATCATTCCTACTTTTAGGTCCCCAACAGATAATTTCTTCTTATTCTTTCCCATGATAAATACACCTTTCACACCAGATCTCTCTACACCATTTTTACTTTCCTTTTTAGATAATCGTATATAATTATATAATATTAATATATTTTATAATATTATATAAATTTTTGTTATTTACATATACTATTACTTGATTAAATTATAAAGTACATCACATTATTCACACATTATTCACACAATATTCTTAATATTTTACAATTTACAAATTTATATTTATTTGATATTATTATGTTATAGTTCAATATTATGCATAGGAGGTGTTTTAAATGGTAGATCAATTGAAAAAAGCTCTCCTCGCTGGCCTTGGTTCAGCTGCTTACACCTATGAAAAAGCTTCAAAAGTAATAGATGAAATGGTCTCTAAAGGTAAAATAACTCTAGATGAGGGTAAAGAGTTATCTGAAGAACTAAGAGTAAATATTGTAGAAAAAGGTAACAAAATCAAACCTGTTACTAAACAAGATATATTAGACATACTGAAGAACGCTAATCTTGCTACAAAAGATGAAATTTCTGACATAAAAGATAGACTTAATAAACTTGAAGAAAAACTTAAACAATAATATAAATAACCGTTACCATTATAAAGGCCCCAACTTATTGTTAGGGCTTTTAATTTTAATTCCTAGAGGAGAAATTTTGATATGCATAGAAAATCTGTATATAGACTAAAAGAGATAGTTAAAGTTTTGGCTTATTATGGCTTTGGATTTATTGTAGATTCAAAGCTAAATGGTAATAAAAAATCTCCTAAAAATTTAAGAAAAGCTTTTGAAGAATTAGGACCTACTTTCATAAAAATAGGCCAAATTTTAAGTACTAGACCAGATCTATTACCTGATCCTTACATAAAAGAATTATCCAAATTACAAAATAATGTTTCACCTGAAGATTTTAATAATATTGAACAACTTTTTTTTAATGAATTCAACGATTCTATTGAAAATACATTTTTATATTTTGATAAAAATCCTATAGGATCGGCATCTATAGCACAAGTATATGACGCTATACTAAAGGATGGAAGATTTGTTATAGTAAAAATTCAACGTCCAGGAATTGCTGAGGAAATGAAAACAGACCTATCAATAATAAGTAAACTTATAAATATTACAAAAGCTAGATTTACAGATGCTCTTATAGATCCCAAAGAAGCCTTAGATGAATTAATTGAATCTACAAAACAAGAACTGGATTTTAAAAATGAGCTTAATAATATAAGTAAATTTAAGAAATTAAACCATAATGTAGATTTTGTGTACACTCCATACACTATAGATCATTTATGCAATGAAAAAATACTTACAATGGAAAAGATAGTAGGTTATAAGATAGATAATTTGCCAAAACTTTTAAGTGAAGGTTACGATTTAGATGATTTAGGAAGAAAACTCGCACTTTCATATTTTAAGCAAGTATTTGAAGATGGATTTTTTCACGGTGATCCTCATCCTGGTAACTTACTTATAGAAAAAGGTCATATATGCTACATAGACTTTGGTATAATGGGTACAATATCAAAATCATTAAAATCAGCCCTTAATGAAGCAATGATAGCTATAGCTTATAATGATGTAAATAAGATTATATCTGTAATTATGTCTATAGGTGTAAAAAAAGGATCTGTGAATAGAAATTCTCTTTATGAATCTATAAACTACTTATTTGATAACTACATGTCCACGTCTTTAAAAAACACAAAGATTTCAATTATACTTCAAGAAATATTTGAAATTTCAAAAAATAACAATATAAAACTTCCAAAGGAATTAACTATGCTATTACGAAGTATGCTGATAATTGAAGGTGTAATAACAAAAATATCTCCTGATTTGTCTATTATAAATATAGTAATCCCTTACGTGAAATCCCAAAATAAGAATCTATTTTTTAAGAATTTTGATCTTGATTCATTGCTATTAAGAGGATTTAAGTTTGTAAAAAGCTCATCTGAACTTCCATCAAAATTTATAGAACTTTCAGATAGTCTAATCACTGGAAGAGCAAAGATTCAATTACAACATAATAATTTAGAAAAACCCATTAATGACTTAAATAGAATGATTAACAGGATGGTTTTTGCCATTATTATATCATCTATGATTATAGGATCTTCACTTATACTTAGAACAAATATAGGACCAAAAATTCATGATATATCTATAATAGGTATAAGTGGTTTCTTCATTGCAGCATTAATGGGCTTTTATCTATTAATATCAATATTAAGATCTGGAACTTTATAGACTATAGTTTATTATTAATTTTTTCTACAATAGACTACAGGTTACATTATAAAATTTATGCTTATAATGGTGGCTTTGAAATTACCCCTGTTTTGTTAACTTGAGAATTTATATTAGCATTTATTTTCAAATTTTTAAAGATAGTATTCCAATCTTTACTCATATAATCCCATTGATTAGGATATTCCCTAGATATTTCAGTTCCAAAATCAAATATATCTAATCCAAAATCTTTTTGAGCTTTATTTATTACCATGTAAACATCTTTATAAATAACTTGATTTTGTCTTTCTGAAATTTTATCCATAATGCTAGGATTATTATTAGGATCTATATCTCCAGTCATTTCCCTTATTCCAGACTGTACTTTAATATTTACTGTTATATTTATATGATTTTTATTTATTTTTATATCCGTTTTTTTTGAAGCTGATGTAACATCTAAACTCATTTTTTTATGATCAGGGTACTCTACTGCAATTATGGCTGCAGTTATATTCCCTCTAATCCAATTAAACCCTAGGGTTTCTTTATCTGTCAGGTATCCTACAAGTTTATCTTCTTTAAATACTGCAGCTCCACTTAAATCATAGTTTTTATTTTTATCTAATTTTGATGGTAACATATTAATTAATCCACAAGTTGTAGACTTTGATCCATGATTCATACTATTTACAAGATTTAAATTAGTAGTAAAAGCTGTTTCTCCTCTATTTCTCTGCAAATTTAATAAATTAGTAACTGAAAAAGCAGACATAGTATCTGTAGAAACATTAGCACTTACAATATCCTTAGCATCTCCATTAGTAACTAAAAATGGCGTAGTAGGTCTTACTTCGCTGTATCTTAATGAAAAATCTATGATTGGTGCTATTCCCTTTCGTGCCATACTATCTCCAATAACGATATATTGTATGTGTGAATAATTTAGTCTTTCACCTATTTCTTTATATAGATTAGTTAATGCATCAAAAATACTTGTTCCTTCTGCAATATAATTATTAACTTTACTACTGCCACTAATATCAGTATTAGTGTTTATAATTTGAATACTTACTATATAGTTATCATCATTATCCAAATCAAATCCTATTGCTAGTATAACTGCTAACTTTTCTAATTCTACTTGATTCATACATCCTGTAAAACTAATTTGAGGTATAGCTAATATTAACATTATTATGATAATTTTTTTTAACTTCTTTATTATTTTTCTCATATATAATTCTCCGAAACCTTTATTTTCTAAATAACTTAACTGTCTTATCTAATATTGTAATTGGAAATCTAAAAATAGTATCTTGATTTCTCTTAATACTAAATGGCGATATAGGATACATATAAGGTACTCCAAAAGACCTTCTCGAACTCATATATGTAATCATAAATAAAAGTCCACAAAAAATACCAAACATACCTAAAGCAGCCCCTAAAAACAAAATTATATATCTAAGAAAAGAAATAGTTACATTTAGCTCATAAGATGGAATTGTATAAAGTGAGGTTCCAACAAAAGCTACTATAATTATTACAGGTGCAGACGCTATACCCGCTCTTACTACTGCTTCTCCTAAAATTAAGGTTCCAACTATACTTACAGTTTGCCCAATGGTTCTTGGTATTCTAAGGCCAGCTTCTCTTATAATTTCATAAGCAGAAAGCATTAAAAAACATTCCCATAAAGATGGAAGTGGTATTCCTGATCGTGCCTTAATTATAGTAATTGTAAGTTGTGTAGGTATAAGTTCATGGTGAAGCGTTATCAAAGATACATATGCCCCAGGTAATGTTACCGTAAATAATAATCCTATGTATCTAAACCACCTATTTAATGTAGCTGGTATATATCTTGTATAATAATCGTCAGCTGCTTGCATAAATTCTACAAATAATGCTGGAACCGATAATACAACCGGTGTATTATCTACAATTATGATAATTTTTCCTTCTAATAATTTTGCCTCTGCAACATCCGGTCTTTCTGTTTTAAATACCATTGGTACTATAGAAAATTTATCATCTTCAATGCACTCTGAAACAAAGTTAGCTGCCATAGTATTTAGATCTATTTTCTTTATTCTTCTTCTAACCTCTTCTAGTATCTTATGATCAACAGCATTATCTATATAACATATAACTAAATCAGTTTTTGTTTCTTTACCAACAATAAATTTTTCTGTTTTAAAATTTGTATTCTTAATCTTTTTTCTAATAAGATTAACATTTTTAGAAAGTGACTCCGTAAATCCCTCTCTTGGTCCACGTAGAGAACTTTCAGTATTAGGCTCTTGAATAGCTCTCTCTGGTGGACTTTTAATGCTTACAATAAATGCTTTGTTTAACATATCTGAGAATATAAGAACATTGCCATCAAGTACTCCATCTATACATTTTCCAAAATCATTACAAATACTATCATTCTTTATTGCTAATTTGTGTTTTATCACTTGCTCTATATCGTTAATTTCTATATAATCACTTTTATCTAATGGAAATTTTTTTATAATACTGTCATTAATTAATTCTTCTGTAGTAAATTCATTTAGATATATTATGCAAATTTTCCCCTTGTCCATATTGTATAATGATATTTCTCTAATAACTAAGTCATAACAATTTTTAAAAGCTTTTCTTATATAATCTTCATTTTGCTCAAGTAATTTATATAAACTTTGATTGTTATTATATTGATCTATATTATCTTCACTTTCATTATTGTTATAACTTAACATATTATTATTAAAATTTTCAGGTTCTTTTAGTGAAAAAAAATCTTTTATTTTCTTAAAATTCATAATCAGCCCTTCCTTAATCTTATTATTCCTTTTATAGAGAATTTAATTACTAAAAACAAAAAATAAATTAAATATTTTTTAATATTTGCAGTAATCCAATAAAAAAGAGCCTAGTGAGAAATTTAATACTTTCTACTCTAAGCTCTTTTCCTATAAACTTACTATATTTTATGCTTTTTAGTTAAGGCATATTCAAATAAATAACTAGTCAGGTATGCTAGCCTATTTTGAATCCTACTGCGTCAGCAGAACCCTCAGATAGCCCACTATCCTCGGAACCTGCTTCCTTGCTCAATTCAAAATATTCGTCGCATCTTTGACTTACTATTTATTTTCACATGCCTAATACAAATTTTTTCTTAATTAGACTAAGCTACCGATTCATTTTTCTTAGATTCTATAATTTCATGAAAATTAGTAACTTTTTCTCTAAAGACTAATGATAATGTAAAGAATATAACAAATACAAGCATTAAGAATGCGACATCCTTACCTAAAATACTATAGTTTATTCCATTTATGATTTCTCTTAATCCTGATACCACATAGGTAAATGGCATAAATGGAGAAATTACTCTATAAAACTTTGGTGAAATCTCTATTGGAAAAGTTCCTGCCGATGATGCAAGCTGCAATACTAATACTATTATACCTAATAATCTACCTACATCTTTCAATAGGAATATCAAACATTGCATTATAGAGATAAATACAAAGGATATAAATATATTAAATAAATAGAATGCAAATAAGTTACTTGGTCTTATACCTATTAGTAGTACAGCTGTACTTACGCATATAGCCTGTAGTGCTCCTATTCCTATATATACTAAATACTTTCCAAGTACAAGTGATTTAGCCTTTACTTTTATATCTTTATCTACTTCATCAGATACTACAAAGAACATTAGTATTGCTCCTACCCATATAGATATAGGTATAAAATAAGGTGCCAATGCAATACCATAAGTTTCATCTGAAAATAGATGCTTTGTTTCTACATTTATAGGTTGCGATACAAAATTACCCATTGCTGTACTTGAATTTTTAAGCTTATTGTTAAGCTTATTTGAACCATCTGAAAGTTTATCGCTAAGTTCTTTAGATCCATCATAAACTTTATTTGTTCCATCACTTATACTATTTGCTCCATCATAAAGCTTATTTGTTCCATCACTTAAGCTAACCGCTCCAGTATAAAGTTTACTTGTTCCATCACTTAAGCTAACTGCTCCAGTATAGAGCTTATTTGTTCCATCACTTAAGCTAACTGCTCCAGTATAAAGCCTGCTTGTTCCATCATTTAGGCTAACTGCTCCATTGTAAAGCTGACTTGTTCCATCACTTAAATCTGATGCTCCTTTATAGAGCTGATTTATTCCCGATGACAATAATGGTGTACTAGTATTTAAAGTAGTTAATCCATTATTTAAACTTAATGCTCCATTATACAAATTATTTGTTCCATTATTTAAATTTACAGCACCAGTATAAAGCTGACTCGTTCCATCACTTAAATCTGATGCTCCTTTATAAAGTTTAGTAACTCCAGCTACAAATTGAGGTGTCTTACTATTCAAATTTAATATTCCACCATTTAATTTTTTCATACCTGACAATAAACTTGGATTACTATCACTTCCAATATTAACAGCTGCATTTAATGAACTTACCGCAAAACCAAGTCCATCTTTAGGATTTGAAACAGCATTATATATACTACTTACACCAGATGACAAACTTGCTTCACCATTAACTGATGAATTTAATTTTTCTACTGAATCTTTCAAACTTGGTTTAGTGGTTGTACCTTTATTTACTGCTACATTTAGATTTTCAGTTCCTTCTTTAAGGTTATTCATTAATACCTTTATATCTTTCATATCATTAGCTTTTTGATCTTCATTTGTTGTAGAATTATAATCTTCAAGGAGTGAACTTAATTTATCCATTCCATCATTTAAATTAGTTACTGATTTTGAAAGGTTAGGTTGATTACTTTGCTGTCCACTTATTTTATTATTTAGATCTCCTATAGCTGAACCTAAATCTTTTGTGTTATCATTTAACATTCTAAGTGAGGGAACTAAACCCGAACTACCATTAACCTTGGAATCTATTTTCGTAAGTGCTCCTGAAACTCCGGTCAATCCACTTGATACTTTTTGCGATCCACCATATAAGTCATTGGTTCCACTTTGCAGCTGCTGCACCTGATCATTTAATGATTTCAATCCGTCTTTTAATTGACTACTTCCACTACTCGCATCTGCTAATCCATTCTTTAATTTTATACTTCCACTACTCGCATCCGCTAATCCATTCTTTAATTTCATACTTCCGTCAGATAATCTACCAACTCCATCTTGTAATACAGGTACCTTAGTATTTAATTGGCCTAATCCATCCTTAAGCTTATTACTTCCATTTTTTGCACTGGTCAATCCATTCTTAAGTTGATCACTTCCATTTTTTGCACTAGATAATCCATTCTTTAGTTGATTACTTCCGTCCTTTGCACTAGATAATCCATTATTTAGTTGATCACTTCCAATATTTACACTGGCCATACCAGTTTTGAGTTGATTACTTCCATCTTTTACATTTAAAATACCACTTGTTAGCTGATTACTTCCATCCCTTAAGCTTGCTATAGCTCCCGTTATCTTGTTACTTCCATCTTTTGCTTGATTTATGCCATCTTTAACATCATATAAATTATCAAAAGTAACTTTTGTATATTCTTTTACAAGACTTTTTGTAATTTTAGCATCTAGACTTGTTTTTACACTTGAATCTATTTTCGTAGCTATATAATTTTTCTTTGGATTATCTTTAAATATAATATTTGGTTTCTGAGGGGTTCCCTCTTTAGCACTAAGTGCCTTTTCTGAAAAATCTTCTGATATTATCACTTCTCCGTAATATTGACTTCCAATTAACCCCTTATCTGCATCACTTTGCGATACAAATTTCCATCCTACATCCTTGTTATCTTTCAATTCATTTACTAGATCCTTACCATAGTTTACTGTTTTACCATCATTGATAGTACCCTTATCAAGATTTACCACCGCTACAGGCATATTTTCTAAATTTCCATAAGGATCCCAAAATGAAGATAGATAAAAAAGACTATAAAATAAAGGTGTAATTATAATCGCTATAACAGAAAATCCAATAAATTTGTTTTTAAATATCCTTTTTAAGTCTCTTGCCGTAATATTTAAGAATTTCATATATTCCCTCCCCTAAAGTTATATATAATTAAAATCAGCATCTATTTTTATACTGACTGGTCAGATATATTTATAACTCTTTTTTTCCTAAATGTCAATACCATGTAATACAACTAATTGAAATTGATTATTAACTTTTACATTAGTGCATATTTATAATTTCCACATAATAAAAGCACTATAAAAGTTTATTGTTTTAAGCTTTTATAGTGCTTTTATATATTTAATTAAAAGTTACGCTCCTATTCCTGTTAAAATATAATCCATTAAATTTTCAATGATACTATCAATACTATCTTTTTCAGCATTTACAACCTCATAAAGAGATACTGAACATAACGTACCAAGAAAAGCATATGCTACAAATAATGAGTTACCTTGTTTAATATAACCTGCATCCATAGCTGCTCTAACAAACTCTTCAATATGATTTACATAGCGTCTCATTATATCTCTAAGCTCTAGTTGTCTTACCTCTTTACCCCAAAGTTGACTAGCAATAACTTTAAAAAAGTCTCTATTAGCATATATTAAATTCAATTGTACTCTACAAACAGCCTTTAACTTTTCAAGTGGACTTTTTTCATTATTTGTTGCCTCATCAATCTCATTTTTCATAAGGTCTACGCCTTCTGAAATTATGTATTTAAATATTTCTTCTTTACTCTTAAAATGATAATATAATGTTCCCTTAGCTACACCTGCATTAATAGCTATTTCATCCATAGTGGCACCATTATATCCATTACTAGAAAAAACCTTAACTGCTGAATGGAAAATAACACTCTTAGTCTTATTCATATAATCACTCCAAATCAACTGATCCTTATTTTCATATTAGTTAATTATAATATAGTTAACTAAATTCACAAATAAATTTTACTATACCCTATAGTTACTAGCCAGTATAATTCCATTTTATATTTAATTATACTATTAAAATGAAATATAACAATATTTTTTATAAAGGCTATTAAGCTATTACTTTGACATTCCATACAAAAAAAGTTTATAATCATGATTATTAAAAATAAATTTGGTGAGGGATTATCAATGATTAAATATTATAACAGAAAAACCCAAAATTATGAAATAGAAAAAGTAGCAGGTGAAAAATATTTAAATTGGATCTATACTTCTCCTATAGGAATGAACTTATTAGAAAAATTTCTAAAGAAAAAAGCTTTTTCTACAATTTACGGTTCTTATTGTAATTCAAAATTAAGTAGTTATAAAATAAAAAAATTTATAAATAACTTTGATATCGATATCTCTCATAGTAAAAAATCCATAAAAGAATTTGAATCTTTTAATGATTTCTTTTCCAGAAAACTAGTTGAATCATCTAGACCTATAGATAGGAATGAATCTTCTCTTATATCACCAGGTGACGGAAGGGTTACTGTTTTTACCAATATAAATTTAAATAATATAATTCAAGTTAAGGGAATAACCTATAAATTAAGCGACTTTATTCAAAATAGTGTTATTGCTGAAAATTATAAAAATGGTATCTGTATGATCTTGAGGCTATGTCCTACTGATTATCATAGATTTCATTTTCTTGATAGTGGAATTTGCGAACCTACAGTTAAAATAAAAGGAAGTTATTATTCTGTTAATCCTATTGCTCTAAACAAAATAAATGGATTATTCTGTGAAAACAAAAGGGAATGGAGCCTATTTCATTCTAATAATTTTGGAGATGTTCTATATGTAGAAGTTGGTGCTACCTGTGTAGGTTCAATAATACAAACCTATTCAACAAATGAAAAAGTACTAAAAGGCTCTGAAAAAGGATATTTTAAATTTGGTGGTTCTACAATAGTTCTCTTTTTTGAAAATAATAAAGTAAGTATAGATAATGATATATTAAAACAATCCAGTTTAGGATTTGAAACAAAAGTATATATGGGTGAAAAAATTGGATTCAAAATTTAATTTGATTAGTTATAAATTTGATATAAATACTTAAATTTTATAATTTATATTAAATTTTAAGCTTATTTTTTTATAGATTATATTAATAATGCAATTTTCTTATTGCAAAAACTTATTAAGTTCTGTAAAATTTATAATTGAAAGATAGTTTTATTTTTCAATTAGCATATTTTTTAAAAATAATTGTTAATATTTTCACATAATTCTAAATACAA
>NZ_BAEV01000075.1 GCF_000246895.1 Clostridium arbusti SL206
GAAAGTTTATATTACTCTTAGGTAAATCAATTACTTTTATTTTTCTTATTACTATCTAAATTTTATTATATCATATCCTTACTTCCATTTATAGATTTATACTGCACAGTATCTGAACTAAAATCAATAAGCGAAGTTTTATTATCCATTTTTGTAACTTTTATATGATTATTATTTATACCTTCACATTTTGGAATGTAAATTAAGTATTTTTTGTTTACTATAATTTTGTAATCAGAATCATAGTTAGTCATAAAACTATTTACATTGAATCTTCCCTGAATTTCATGTTTTTCTTCATCATCTTTTATTTTATAGTTAGATACTAAAATATCTTTTCCCTTGTATCTTACTATGAACCCACTTCCACTCTTTAAACTTACATGTTCTATCTTAGGTAAAAAGTTATATTGATACACTAACATAGATAAAAACAATATTATAGGAGCAAATTTAAATTTTGAATATCCCTTTTTTACAAACATATAACATAAATATAATGATAAAATAAATATTATATTTATGTATGAAAAATAAATCATAGGCGGTGCAATTTTCATAAGTAAGGCTGTACCCCCATTAATAGCTATCATTATAATATTTATAGGAATACACATAATGTTAAAAATAGGTCTTATAAAGGATGTAACTAAAGCTATATTTGCTAAAACTACCAGAATTGAGTATAGTGGAATTAGAAAAAAATCTCCAAGTAAGAATCCAAGGGCAAAATTCTTAATGGTAAATAAAACATAGGGCATAGAAAGAGATTGTGCACTTAAAGTCAAGCTTATACTTTCATTTATTTTATTAGGTAATTTATATAAGGTCTTGGATAATTTTTTATAGAATAAACTTATACCCAAGGTTGATAAAAAAGAAAGTGCAAACCCTATATCTATAATATAATAGGGTTTAACAAATAATAAAAGCATAGCTGCCATACTCAATGATGAGTAAGTATCATAATTTTTACTAAATTTTTTTGAAAGCTTCAATATAATTATCATTATAAGAGATCTTATAGTGGCGGCTTGAGCCCCTGTAAATATTGCATATATTGCAGCAACAAGAATTGATATTTCTAAATTTAAAAAACTTTCCAGTGCCTTAAAGATTATAATTATATGTAAACCAGATACACTTATAACATGTACTATACCTAGCTTTTTAAAATCATACTTATCCTCTAAAGACAAATATGATGTGTCTCCAAAGGCTACAGACATTATTTTAGCAGTATTATTCTCTCCTAGTCTCCAATAGAACTTTCTATATATGTCTTTTCTGAAGGAATATAATTTTGAAATCATATCATTTTGTTTTTGTTTAACTTCTTTTACCTTAAGAGTTCCTATTGAACCACTTTTAAAATCTATTTCCCTTTTAAAATCTCCCGTTATAGTTATCTTTTCTCCTTGATTTACATCAAGTATATTTCCACTGAGGTTTATGTTTCTTCCTTCATAACTTCCTATAGCATAAAATTTATTTTTTGTAATGATTCTAACTACATAAGTGGTCTTGTTGTTTAGATTAATATTAAAGTACAGATTAAAGCTTAAAAATCCCACTATAAAAAAACCTGTTATAATAAAAAAATATTTTTTCTCACAAGTTAAGAACATACATATTAAGAAAGATGTAGCAATAGCTACATCTAGAAGTAAATTATTCTGTAAAATTAAAGCACAAAAACATCCTATTGCCATGGAAATACAAAAATATATAAGAGGCTTATCCATTATTTTCTTGCCTCATTTAATGAATCTGGAATTTTATACTCTTCAAGTTTAAAATCTCTATTATAATTAACATCAACAGTAATTTTCATTGTTCCTTTATGATCATCACAACTTATTTCTTTAACCTGTGGTATACCATCTCTACCTTTTTCTTTAAAATAATTGTCTACTAAATTTTGCGCTGAACCCCTATTTAAATCATTATACTTAAATAAAAAATCTTCCTTTGGTATATCGAGAAATATAGTATTACTTCCCTCTTTGACAGTTTCAAAAATATCTTCCATCATATCTATTCACCTCCGTGTTATTATCTTATCCAATAACATTGAGGTTTAAACAAAGTATTATTATAAATCAATTAAAATTTATCCATCTCCTCTAATTCATAACTATTTTTTTCTTCAAATATTTTTTTTAAAATTGTCATTACAATATACACTCCTATTAATACTACTATAGTTTTTATATCATTCGCATTTATTTTCTTTAACCCCATTAACTTCTGACCAATACTAGTGTAAAGAGCAGCAGAATTAAATATAAAATAAAGTATTAAAATAGTAACAAAATATACATTTTTCAACGTTTCTTTTTTTATTAATAATATTATTTGTGAAAAATACAAAATTGATAAAGCTATAGTTTCATAAGAGCTACTCTTATTAGTATGAGCAATATAAAGTCCCAAAAAGGTTATACTTCCTAATAAAATAGAATCTAATAATATATACTTTTTAAAATACTTAAATACATTATCATTTATTATATTTCCTCTATCTTCATATATTTTTCCCTGCTTTCTTGATAAAAAAATTGCTAATGAAAATAAAAATCCATTAAATATGTAATTCCAAAATATATGTTTAAAATAAAATGGAATATATAAATTAAATCCTACAGATAAAATACACGCTATAAACTCACCCAAACTAAAGATCAATAAAAATTTAACAATTTCTCTTAGTGTATATATTAAATGTTTACTTTCTTCTATTAAGTTTAGAATACTACTAAAGTCAATTTTTTCTACATAAACATCACTGAGTTCTTTTACAACTCTATTGCAATTATTCCCAAAGGAAATGTATAGTCCAGATTTTAAAAGCGATGGTAAATCAATAATATTATTTCCAATTGAAATAATATTATAATTAGAATCTTTATACTTACTTATTATTTTTAATTTATTATAGGATTGTATTCTTGAAAAAACGCTAACTTTTTCTATGGTTTTCTCTACTTCACTGTTATCCATATAATCCATTTCTAAATCTGATATAATCATATCTACAGAATTTATAACACCAATTTTTTTTCCAAATGCACCTGCGGTAAGTTTACTGTCTTCAATAAAGATTACTGGTTTTATTGACATACGTCTACATCTTTCAATATCCTCATTTACCCCTTCTTTTAATGGAGTATCAAATCCTACTAATCCTGAAAATATAAGATTACTCTCTATATTCTCATTCTTTCTTGGCTTATAGTTAAAATTTCTATAAGCAAATCCTAATACATAAAGACATTGATTTGACATATTTATATCTGCATTCTTAATATCTTCTATGTCATCTTTAGTTAGTTCTCTTTCAATGCCATTTTTCATAATATGAGTGCATCTATCAATTAAAACTTCTACTGTACCTTTTACATAAGCTCTATATTTTCTATCTATTTTATTTACTGTGGTCTTTATAGCATATTCTCTATCATAAGGTAGTTTAAATATTCTCTTTTGAGTTCTATCCATAGTACTCTTATTCATACTATGCCTATCTCCAAAGGATACAAAAGCTTCTTCTACTAAATTATCCTTCTCATTATTATTATCTGTTAACTTAGAATCATTACATAAAATTCCTGTTTCCATAATCCTTTTTGTATTGTCATTTATAATAAAACTCTTTTCTATATCTTGAATTTTTTTCGTATCATAAATGTTTTTTACACTCATTAATTTTTGTGTAAATATTTCTTCCTTTTTCGTAAACAGAATACTTGTATTTGATATATCTTGTATTTTTGAAACATTATTTATAAATATATTATTCTTAGCCATATTTTTTTTAATAATTAAATTAATTAAATATATTATTGATATCAATCCAATTGGAAACTCTGTTGTTAGAATTGCAGCTAAAGTAAATATAATATCCTGATTACTGCTTCCTGAAGAAATCTTAATAATAAATCCTATTATCACTCCTAAAAATCCTACTATAGCTAATTTATCTAAAACATTATATATCCTCTTATAAAAACTATTCTTACTTTTCTCTGTATTAAGAAGACTTTTCACAAGCCTACCAATTTCTGTATTTTGTCCTACTGCCACTACGATACCTTCACCATTTCCACTTTTTATCACAGATGATTTAAATAAAATATTTCTCATTTCAGCTAATTCCAAATCATTTTGAACAATTTTTGCAGAATACTTTTCAATTATATTAGAATCTCCAGTAACAGATTCTTCTGTTACTGTCAAATTATCACAATTAGTTATTCTCATATCTGCTGGTATAATACTTCCCTTTTTATAAACAACTATATCACCAACTACAATTTCTTCATTTTTTATATTTAATAAGTTCCCATTTCTTATTATAGTTGACATTCCAAAATTAACCTTGTCCAATAATATAAACTTTTTTTGATCTCTATAGTTTTCCCTAATAATTATACATAAATTTATAGAAGCTATAACCAATATAATCATCCCGGAAATAAAACTACCTATGAAAAAGTATAGTATAGAGCTAGCAAGCAAAGAGAATATCCAAGGTCTAAGAATTTCCTTAAGTATAGATTTAATAAATAATTTTTTTTCTGTATCTTCTATTAAATTTGTACCGAAAGTTTCTCTATTTATTAAAACCTTATTTTGATCTAATCCTCTATTAGTATTACTTTGGAATAGATTCACTACGTCATTCCAAGATAGATTGTACCAATCAGTCATAAAATATTTACCCCCATAAATAAGTAGGATACCTTAAAAATAAACATTTAAAATATTCCTTATTACCTCTAATATTACTATATTAAATAAAACATGCACTTTCATTATACTAAAATATAGGGTTTTGTTAAATATATAAAAAAAATCATCTATAAATTTTAAAATCATAGTCACTTCCATTGAAGATTTTATATATTAATAATGAAGAATAATTTATTATTCTACTGCAATAGCAATGGGAGGGATTTTTATGGATACTTCAAATAACCCAAACATTCCAGTGGATATATTTGATAGTCTATATTCTATTGACCGTCATCATTTACGTCACAACTTAAAAGATAATTATAAATTTTTAGGTCAAGGCGCAAGTAGAATGGTTTATGAATTTGATGAAAATTTTGTAATTAAAATATCAAAAAATAGAACTGGGAAGTATCAATCTAGAACAGAGAATTACATTTATACAAGTGTTGATGAAAAACACAGAAAATATTTTTGTCCTATAGTCTGGTATAAAGAAGGGATGATAGTTATGAGAAAGGCTCTTCCTTTTACCGAAATGCTCAAATTAAAGCATGGAAATATTTTTGAGTTTACTAATATTAAGCCAGACAGCGAATTTTTTCAGACTATAAAAAGAATAGCAAAACATTATGATTTACTCTATCCTGACATAAAGACAATATCATCTTGGGGTATATTAGATAAAAAACCTGTATTGATTGATTATGGATGTACTAATAAATTATATGATGAATACTTTTATTGATGTTTTGCTTATTGATGCTCTTAGAACTTAAAATGTTCCTAAGAGCATTTTATTTATATACTTTCGTTTTTATTTAACTTTTCTTCATCTTCTTTAAAGCTTCTTATGATTTTCAGTAATTTTTCTTTATTATAAGTATAATTTTTGTCTAAAGTCCATGCCATTATTTGATTAAAATTGTCCTTAGTTTCAAGAATCACATATAAATATCTTACTTTTGTCTTCTCTACAACTCCTGTTATTTCAAATAATATGCCTCTATAATTGTTTATCTTAATGTTAGTTGAACTTATTATTTTACAATTATCAATACTCTTATCTATATGATTTACTGCAACCTTAGAATACTGATCTAATGTTAGATTCTTTAAAATACTCTGTTTTTCTTCACATATAACAATAATATAATTTTTATTTTCTTCATCAGATGCTTGAAGTGCTGCATCTCCATTAAGCTTTCTATTTTCTCTCCATCCTAAAGGTACAGTTATTTGGTATTTATCCTGAAAAGCACTTAAAATTTGCTGATAATTTGTGTACTTGTATAAAGATAACTTATATACTGCAATAATAAAAAATATACTAAATACAATTGGCATCACTTTGTATTTAATTATATTCTTATAGTTTATATCTTTTACTGAATTACCTTTATTTTCATTTTCCTGTGAAATTTCTTTATTAATGTTTATTTCATTTAATTCTAATAAATTTTTTGTCCTTAATATATAAGTATTAGTAAGTATGTCTCCAAATCTCTTTTTATTTTTTGTAATTAATATAAACAATAGAGTTGGAGTTCCCAAAAGAAAAATGGGATTAAACTCTAAAAATTTTACAGCAGTTCTTGCTATACCTTTTGAGAATCCCGGTACTGATAAATCTTCATTTACTACCTTTATTCCTACCACAAGCTTTCCCCAGGTATAACCCGTTACGCCCTCAAATAGCGAATAGTATATAAACACAATAGAAAAAAATGTTATCATAATGTTAATGTCTATTCTTCCCTTAAATAATAATTCCAAATATAAAAAAGCTACTAAAAACACTAATATATCAATACATATAGCAAGAAATCTTAATATTAAGATACTAAAATTATATTTGGATGTAACAGTTTTTATATCCATATAAAAAACCTTCCATCTTCAGCCTTTTTAAAGAAATATCTAATCATTGTACTACTTATACTTAGATTTTTATTTTCTTTCCTATGGCTTAGGCACATTCAAATAAACAACTAGGCATCTTTGACTTACTATTTATTTTCATATGCCTTATACCTTCTATACTTAATATTAGAAAACTCTATAAATTATTACAAAATACTAATAATTTAATTTTAATTTAACTCTATGTATTCCATAAGCTTCTCAGCCCTTTTAGGTCCTATGGCCTTTTCCAACTCTTGCTTGGAAGCTATTCTTCCATTATTACTATCCCTATACTGAACAATTTTTTTTGCTAATCCCTTTCCTATCCCTGGTATTTTTTTATTTACTATATCATCCTCTGAGGCAGAGTTTATATCTAATTTCTCATTTTCATTACTAGAAGTTAAATTAGAAGAACTATTTTTTACAGTACTGTTATTGTTATCATTACTCTTATCCTCTTTAGATTTTATTTCAATATTATCTCCATCTACTACTTTCTTTGCTCCATTTACACTATACTGATTTGCATTATCTACAAATCCACCAGCTAAGTCTATAAGATCCTTAATCCTATCTCCATTTTTTAGAGAATATACTCCTGGTTTTTTAATCTCACCATAAATTTGTGCTTTAATTTCCTTTTTACCATCATTGTCCTTTGCATTTTTAACCTCATTAGTCTGTTGTACTTTACTTGCATACTCTACATTGTTTTCTTTATATATTGACATATCCTTATCATTCTGAATTTCTTTTGTACTTTGCATCTTATATCCTACAAATAAAAACATTAAGAATACAGATAGAATTATTAAAGATCCAAAAATCTTCTTTTTTTTCATAGATAAATCCTCCTTAAAATAGATTATTAACAAATTGTAAAAAAATTAGTCTTTTTTTAATTATTTTGCCATAGCATATTTTTTTTGCTATACTGTTACGAGAACAAATATTTTAGGAGGTACGCATGAAACGATTAATTGCAATTACTATTACAATTTTATTATTAGTTACAACTATATCAGTTAAAACTAATGCAGCCACCTTAACACCACCCAATGTAGCTGGAGACGGTATAGTTTTAATGGATGCAACCACAGGTAAAATATTATATGGGAAAAATATAGATGAGACTTTTCCTCCTGCCTCTACTACAAAAATAATGACTGCTCTTTTAACCTTAGAAAATTGTAAATTAGATGACGTAGTTACTATCAATAATGATTTTACTAATAAAAATCACACGCTCTTAGATGGTAATACCCTAGTTCTGCAAAATGGAGAACAGGTTACTGTAAAAGACTTACTATATGGACTTCTCCTACGTTCTGCTAATGATTCAGCAGTAGCCCTTGCAGAGCATATAAGTGGTTCTGTTCCTGAATTTGCTAAACTTATGAATAAAAGAGCTAAAGAACTTGGATGTACCACTGCAAGCTTTCAAAACCCAAATGGCCTCTATGATCAAAATCACAAGGTTTCAGCTAAGGATTTGGCTCTTATATTAAGAGAACTTGCAACCCATCCAGAATTTTCTGAAATTGCTACTACCACTAGTTATACTATGGCATCTACAAATAAAACTGATCCTAACAAAACTAAACGTGACAGAACTCTTAATAATGAAAATAAATTAGTTTATAAAAATCTTCCTAATTATTATTATCCAGGAGTTGAAGGTGGTAAAACTGGTTATACAATACAATCTCTTCATTCCTATGTAGCTTGTGCTACAAGGGATAATCATAGGCTTATAGTTACAATTTTACATAGTAAGGATAAAACTTTCTTTCAAGATGCGCGGACTCTCCTTGATTATGGATTCAATAATTTTGACTTAAAAAAAATGTATTCGAAAGGTGATGTAGTAACAACTTTTAATGAGGATGATGGCAATAAAATTTCTCTTTTAGCTGATAAAGATTTTTATTACGTAAATGAGAAAAATTCTAATAAAGAACCTACTTTTAATTTCAATGATGAATCCTTAAAAAACAAATATTTTCATAAGGGAGATGCTGTTTCAAATTTAGCTTTAAAATTAAATGGTAAGAACATCGGTACTATTAAACTAATTAGCAGCTCAGATTATAACCCTAAAAACAGTTCAATTAATAAGCTTATTCCAAAGAGTTTTAAAGATAATAAAATTTCCTATATAATAGGAATACTAGTAATTTTGTTTCTTTTAAATATTTATAGACTTAAAAGAATTGCAGCTGCAAAGAAGAGAAGGTACAGAGGATATAAATATAAATATAAATAGAAAGGACAGCTTTGAGCTGTCCTTTCTATTTATATTTTCTTATTTTAGTTTTTCTATCAATTCTTTTATATCTTTAGGTAAATCTATTTCAAGTTCAACAATCTTGCCATCTCTAGGATGAGGAAAACTTAACTTATAGGCATGAAGTGCCTGCCTTTTAATAATATTGTTATCCTCTCCACCATATAAAGTATCTCCTAAAATTGGATGACCAATACTATTTAGATGGACCCTTATCTGATGAGTTCTTCCTGTTTCCAATTGAAGCTTTATAAGATCTCCCTCTGTAAAACTTTCAATTACTTCATAATGAGTAATACTGCTCTGACCTCTATCATCTATTATTCTTCTTATATCTTCTTCCGTTCTGTATATAGGCTTATCGATAGTACCAACCTTTTCTTTTAAGTTCCCTTTTACTAAAGCCATATAACCCTTTTTAAAACTATCAAGTTTCATATCTCTAGCTAAAGACATATGAGCAAATTGATTTTTTGCCACTAAAATAAGCCCTGAGGTATCCATATCAAGCCTACTTACCAGCCTTACTATGCATTTTTCTCCCTTTTCCTTAAAATAGTACAGGAGACCATTAGCAAGAGTACCTCCTGTGTAACTTTTAGTTGGATGAACCACAATTCCAGCAGGTTTATTTACAACTATTAAATCTTGATCTTCATATACTACTGAAATATCCATCTTTTCAGGAATTATATTTTGATTTTCATCTCTAAAGGTATCTATTTCTACTTTATTCCCTAATCTCAGCACATAATTCATCTTTACAGCACAGCCATTAACGGTTATTCTTTTTTCTATTGCAGCACTCTTTATAAATCTAGTAGAAAGGTTTATTTTGTGCTTTAAAAACTCTCTTATCTTGGTATCAGCATCATCTTTTTCTATATAATATTTAAGTTTATTATCCATATATATATACCCTCTTTAAGCCTATTTGTCATTTAACGTATCTTTAAGGCACATTCAAATAAATAACTAGTCAGTATGCTAGCCCATTTTGAATTCTACTGCGTCAGCAGAACCCTCTGATAGCACCACTATCATCAGGACCTGTTCCCTTGTATAATTCAAAATAGACGTCGCATCTTTGACTTGTTATTTATTTTCACATGCCTAAGTTGTTCATTTATTCTCACTTGACTAAATCATTTCCCAATACAATTACCACCTGACGGGTAGAACTTTTTTGTGGTATGAGTTCATAATTATCTGTCTTTATAAAATCTCCCATACTATTTTTTATCTGAATTAATTTATTTTCATCAACACCATAAAAAGTAACCTTAGTTAAATTTACTGGCTTTTTCGCAACATTTCCAGTAGTTATGTTAGTAAAGCCCTTCTTATTAAGAGCTGTTTTATAATTTTTTGCCAATCCATTTTTATCAGTTCCATTTTGTATATCAATTTTTAAATTGGCTTTGTTTATTTCATCTGCTTTATTAACTGTCTTGTCCTTAGAAAGATTACTGCTATTACCAGCTGTATCTATTAAATA
This sequence comes from Clostridium arbusti SL206, assembly GCF_000246895.1. GTDB lineage: Bacteria > Bacillota > Clostridia > Clostridiales > Clostridiaceae > Clostridium_I > Clostridium_I arbusti. The sequence continues at coordinate 10,431 of NZ_BAEV01000075.1, forward strand.
ATATTTTTCATCCTCCACAGTAGCATTCAATCCCTTAGCAGTAGTTATACTTATATTCTGACTTTTTAAATTACTAAAAGTACGTGCATACTTCATAATTTGATTAGGACTCATATTAGTTTCTACATTTTTTGAAACAGCAGATATTATTGAAGGATATTTAAATACAGTAGAAAATCTACTAAATTTTTTTATCACTGCATCAATAACTGTATGCTGATTTCTTATTCTTTCCAAATCATCGCCATCTAAGTCTTTACTGGCATTATTTTTAACCCATCTAAAATACTGTTCCGCCTTTTCACCATTTAAATGTGTTACACCTTTATTAAAATCTATATGCAAATTTTGTACATTATCATCATAATTCATCTTTTTATCTATATTTACATCTATTCCTCCAAGAGAATCAATTATATTTCTAAATGCACTATAGTCAAGTTGCACATAATAGTTTATTTTAGTATTCATTAATGTTTGAACATTATTTACAAGATATTTTGGTCCATCTACAGAATTTGACATATTAATTTTTTGTCTCTTACTGTCAATCTTTATCATAGTATCTCTTGGAATTGAAATAATCTTTAAATTTTTATTTGTAGGTTCATAGTGAAGAAGTACTATTGAATTTGCTTTCTTTGTAGTATCTCTTTTTATGGTATCACCTGAATTATTGGATCCAATATCAACTCCTGCTAGCAATATATTTACAGCCTCATCCTTTGATGGTGACGAAGCCATAACATTAATTGAATTTGATTTACTATTTGTACTAGATAGATAAAATGCCGTAAAACACGTAACTCCAACCCCAATACATACAATTATAGCTAAAGCTATAATTATAGCTACTTTTGTTAGTTTTTTGAACTTGAACATTTTTTCTTTGTCCCCCTTTAGGCACATTCAAATAAATAACTAGTCAGTATGCTAGCCTATTTTGAATTCTACTGCGTCAGCAGAACCCTCTGATAGCACCACTATCATCAGAACCTGTTTCCTTGTATATTTCAAAATAGACGTCTCATCTTTGACTTGTTATTTATTTTCACATGCCTTAATTCACTCTACTTTTCATTACATATAATATAATTTCTTGCCTCTATAGTATTTAAATGAATTAAATCTCCCCTTGAAATAATTAATTCAATAGTAGAGTTAAATGAAAGTAATAACCCCTTATTTAAATCCTTATTTACTGTTTCTCTTAGCTTATCTACTCCTGGGAAATCTCTTGAAGGCTCTATATAATCTGCTAAATAAACTATTTTTTCTAATAAGCTCATATTTTTTCTTCCAGTAGTATGATATTCAATAGCATTCAATATATCTTCATCTTCAACTTCCATTACTTTTTTTGCAATTATGGCCCCAGCTGCGCCATGCATAATTCCTGGATTCTTACTTACAATATAATCTAATTTATATCCATTTTCAGTACAAATATCTAGTATTTTATTCTTATCCATCTGCTTTGCACAATCGTGTATAAGTCCTGCAATCCTAGCTTTATAGGAATCTTCTCCATATTTTTTAGCAAGCATTTCTGCAGTATCTCTTACTCCAAAGCTGTGATTTAATCGTGCCTCTTTTAAATTTTTTTTAAGATATTCTTCCATCTTAGCCTCATTCCACATAAAAAATTCACCTCACTCATAAAGTCTTAATCTTTTAATATCTTTTGAAATAGTACTAGGTACTAAATAATCTATATTTTTATACTCTCTTACCTTTTTTCTTATATAAGATGCTGATATATCCATTAAAGGCAAGTTTAAAAATATAATATCTTTATCATATTTTTTTTCAATAGTTTCTTTCTGCTTTTGGATTTCATCCATAGTATATCCTGACCTATTAAATACTACAAGTTTACAAAGATCAAGTATTATTTTAACGTTATTCCAATTTTCTATTTCAATAAGACAATCAGCTCCAGTTATGAAATACCACTGAGTATCTGGCTCTTTTTCACTGAGATATTCTAAAGTTTCATAAGTAAAACTTAGCGTCTTTTTAGATATTTCATAATGATCAATTTCAAAAATAGATTCATCTTTTATTGCCTTTTCTACCATATTATATCTTATTGATGCATCCGTTACCATCTTGTCTCTCTTATGTGGTGGATTACCTGTAGGTATAAAAACTATTCTATCTAAATTTAATCTTTCAGCTGCTTCATAAGCAATATTTAAATGCCCATTATGAAGGGGATCAAAAGTCCCTCCTAAAATGCCTTTTTTCATTTTAATCCCTCTCTAATTAAAAATAATTAATTGAATATATTATATCATATTTTTAATTCCAATATATGTAATTCATTGGAATAATTATTCCAAATATAAAATAATCAGATGAAGCAATGAGCCCCATCCAATTAGATTGAGTTTATGGTAATTCTATTTTAGCCTTATCTTTTGATCTTCTGTATAATACAAATTTTCTTCCTATAGCCTGAACTCCTTCACACTTAAGCTTCTTGCAAAGTAAATCACTGGCTTCTCTAGCACTGTAGTCGCTAGTTTCAAGTACAGTAATCTTTATTAGTTCCCTGGCCTTAAGAGCATCGTCAACCTGCTTCATGAAGGTTTCTTCCATGTCATTTTTGCCAACCTGGAATATTGGCTGAATTGTATTAGCTAAGCCTCTCAAATAGCTTCTTTGTTTACTACTTATCATTAAATTTCCTCCTATAATAAAAACTCAAATTCAAAATCATTCAAGCTCACTAGTTCTCCGTCTTTTATACCCATCTTCATCAATTCATCAATAATTCCCTTATTTCTAAGTACTTTGTGAAAATACATTAGTGACTCTGGATCATTTACATTTACAGTATCTAGTAATCTATCAACAAATGAGCCTTCCACTATATAAACATTATCTTCCTTATGAATATCATAAGTGAATTTCTTTTCTTCTGGTACAAATTTTTCATCTTCACTAATTTCAAGTTCTGTAACTGGTATCTCGGAAAGTTGTTTTGCAGCTTCTTTTAATAGATCATCAATACCATATCTTGTAGCTGCTGAAATTTTAAAAATATTTTTATATCCCATTTCATTTAATTTTTCTTTAAAAGTATTAAAATTTGTATCATCATAGGAAATATCACTTTTATTTGCTGCTACTATTTGAGGCCTATCCCAAAGTTTAACACTGTACTTTTTTAATTCATCATTTATTTTAATGAAATCCTCCACAGGATCTCTTCCTTCACTTCCTGAAATATCAACTACATGAATAAGAAGTCTTGTTCTTTCAATATGCCTTAAGAACTGTAAGCCAAGTCCTATCCCTTCTGCCGCCCCTTCAATAATACCAGGAATATCAGCCATGACAAAGCCTTGAATTCCAGGCAAGCTAACTACTCCTAAATTAGGTTTTATAGTTGTAAAATGATAATTTGCTATCTTAGGCTTTGCCTTAGATACCATAGAAAGCAGCGTAGATTTACCCACGTTAGGGAATCCTATAAGACCTACGTCTGCTAGAAGCTTAAGTTCTAGACTTACGTATCTCTCCTCTCCTGGCATACCTGGTTCCGCAAAATTTGGAGCTTGCCTTGTAGGTGTACAGAACTTTGCATTTCCCTTTCCACCTTTGCCACCTTTAGCAACAATAGCTTTATCACCTGCATGAGATAAGTCCACAATAATTTTATCGGTTTCAACATCTCTAATTATAGTACCCATAGGAACTTTGATATATAGGTCTTTTCCATCTTTTCCATAACATTTTGCTCCTGAACCAGCCACTCCAACTTCTGCAGCATATTTCTTTTTATATGTAAAATCCAAAAGAGTGGTCATATTTTGATCTGCTATGAAAACTATATCTCCACCATCTCCACCATCTCCACCATCTGGACCACCTAGCGGTACATATTTTTCTCTTCTAAAGGAAACTGAACCATTTCCCCCGTTACCAGACTTTATAAATATTTTTGCTGTATCAATAAACATTCTCTTCACCTTTACCTTAATAAATTTATCTATAAAAGCTCCTATATTTTCAAATAAAAAATAAAGCTACAAAATAATTTCAAGCTGTTATTTCCAAATATCTAGCTTATTATTTTCAAAATCAATATTATATAATTACTATTTATAAGACTTACCTACTGAAATTTAAAATTAAAATAAATAACATTAAATACAACTTATTAATATTATTTACCATATAATAGTTTTTTATTTTACTATTTACAATATTTTGATGATTAAGTTTAAAAAAGCACCCTATAAAGGGTGCCCTTAGTTATTCAGCAATGCTTTCTTCTATAGCTATAGGATAAACACTTGCTTTTTTCTTATCTCTACCTACTCTTTCGTATTTAACTACTCCGTCAACTTTAGCAAAAAGAGTATCATCAGATCCTTTACCTACATTAGCTCCAGGATGAATCTTTGTTCCTCTTTGTCTAACTAAAATGTTTCCAGCAAGTACAAACTCACCATCAGCACTTTTAACTCCAAGTCTCTTAGATTCACTATCTCTACCATTTCTTGAACTACCTACTCCTTTTTTATGAGCAAATAGTTGTAGATTCATAACTAGCATTTCACTGCACCTCCTCTACTTTTACACTTATATAATCACTATAATTAATTTTCATATTCTGTATTCCAGATAACATTGTCTCCATTAATATTTGACACTTTTTGATATTACTCAAAGTTTCATTTTTTAAATCTAAATTTAAAAATCCATCGCAAACATTAATTTCGGCATTCGCACCTGCAATTTCCGTAATACCATTGGCAAAGGTATAGGCTAATGCCGATACAGCACTGCATACAATGTCATAGCCTTCTTCGCTATAACCTGCATGACCATTTATGTTAAAAGAAATAAAACAATTATGTCTTTTTGTAAAAACAACATTAATCATAACTATGCTTCAATCTTTTCGATTACAAGCTTAGTATAAGGTTGTCTATGACCTTGTTTTCTTCTGTAGTCTTTTTTACGTTTATATTTAAATACTATAACCTTTTTAGCTTTTCCCTGTTGTGCTACTTTAGCAACAACTTTAGCTCCTTCAACTACAGGTTTACCTATAACAAGTCCTTCTTCTTTACTAACTGCAAGAACATTTGTTAATTCAACATTGGAATCAACTTCAGCTTCTAGTTTTTCAACGAATATTACGTCTCCTTCTGAAACTTTGTATTGTTTTCCTCCAGTAACTACTACTGCGTACATTAAAACACCTCCTCAAACCAGTCTCGCCAACTCAGGTACATAAAATTAAAAATTTTATGTTTATGTAAAACCTTATGTGTGCGGTCTACAAATGCCATTCTAACATAGATAATAAGATTTGTAAATAAAATTATCCATATATTTTATATATATTACAATCTTCTATTTGACTTTTAAAGATTAAAGGTTCCACCTTATATGTATCCATATCCTTTATAAATTTAATATAAACACTTTTTTCTTCTGATTCTATGGATTTTACAAATTTAACTATATACTTTAATATAGTTAATTTGTATTCCTGGCTAATTTCAATATAAATATGCTTACTTATATTTTCAGCATCAATTCTAATCACTTTATTTCTAAGCAAATTAGTTAAATAGGATAGTTTTAATATTTTTCCAGAACCATAACACACTTTACAATTTTGTTCTATATAATCTAATATAGATTTACCTCTTCTTCGTCTTGCTATCTGAACAATATTTAATTCTGTAAAAGGATAAATTATAGTTTTATTTTTATCCTCCTTAAATCCATACTTTAGTGCATCCAAAATTTTATTTTTTGCCTTTATATCATCTAAATCTATAAAATCTATAACTATTATTCCACTTAAATTTCTAAGTATAATTTGTCTTGAAATTTCCTTGGCAGCTTGAATATTTGTAAATTCCGCAGTATTTCGAATATTTCTTTCCTTAACGTTTTTACCTGAATTAACATCAATAACATACATAGCCTCTGTTTTATCAATTACTATAGAACCTCCACAGGGAAGTTCTATTTTATGTTTTCTAAGCTCTAATATCTTTTTTTCAATACCATAGTAATCCATAATTGGAATGCTGTGCCCATGATGCTCAACCTTGGCATTCATATCAGCCTTATTTGTTATATAATTTTTTATAAATATAAAATCATCTTTATCATTCATAATTATTTTTTCAGTATTTTCATCAACTATATCTCTAAGGACTTTTCCTAAAACACCACCTGCATTGTATATAAGTTCAGGTTCATTTGAGTAATTGCCTTTCTTAACTATATCCCTATACACACCATATAGTCTTTCAATTTCATTATTTATTTCATCTATAGTAACTTTTTCTGCATTAGTTCTTATCATAACTCCTACGTCTTTAGGTTTCTTTATAGATGTTTTAAACTGTTCTTTTATATTTTCGTTTACTATTTTCTTTGATATAGAAATTTCATTATTTAAGGTTTCAATTACAGCATATCTACCAGGTACAGTAATTTTATTACTAACCTTTGGACCTTTAGTTCCCATACTTTCCTTAATAACTTCAACTAGAAACTCGTCACCTTTTTTTAATTTTATATTATTAAACCTAGAATCCATGTACATATATCCATTTTTTCCTGTACCAAGATCTATAAACGCACATTTTATTGCAGGTACAATATTTTTGACTACGCCTTTATATATCTGACCTGGATAAACCAATGTATCCTCTTCTTGAATAAAACATTCTGTTAGTTTATTCTCTACCACTATAGCAATTCTAAGTAAATTTTTTTGTCTTTCAATAAATATATTTTTCAACTTTAGCACCTCTAATCTTAAAATTAACCCTTTAAAATAAGATTATCAACTATAATTCTGGAAATATTGCCAAAGTGGTATAAGCTTTTTATCTTGCATTCCATACATCTCAGTTCTAACAATTTCTGTAAAAGCTCTTCCATCCACATTTTTAGTATTCTGCTTTATATATTTTGCTAAAAGATCTGCAGATAGATTTGATCTACTTCCACAATCCAATTCTGCCTCTATATTAAGTGAATTATTTTCTACAATAAATTTTAAGTCCTTTACCATTGGTTTAATATTGACTTCTTTTTCACCACTTTTAGTCTTTTTAAGAACATTCCATTCTTTAATCTCAAGCATATTGTCAAGTTCACTATTAAGACTGTCTGTATTTAAATATTTTATATTCATGGTATAGCTTGCTCCATCTATAGCTGCCATAGCCTGAGGAATCTTTTTCCCATCCTTATCATAAGGTTCTTTAATTTCTACCACCTTCAACAACTTTATATTTTCATTGGAACTTTCATTAAATCTTCTTTCTATTTCACTAGTGTCCACTTCTTCTTTGAATTCTATGTCAAGATAATCACCCAAAGAATACATACCTACAGATAGTGGCTGAGCAATGGAAAGCTTCATATGTGGATTGAATCCCTTAGAATAATCCACTGCTAGAGAAGCTCTTTTAAAGGTTCTTTGTATTGTTCTCATAATATCAAGATGAGAAACAAATTTAACATTACTACCCTTTATAAACTTAATTAAATATCGCACCTTCAAAACACTTCCCCTCTTTAAAATTAACATTAATACCGCAATTTTTACACCCGCCTCTACAATCTGGAGTAACAGTTGCTATTTTTGCATTTTCATTTTCCTCAATTAGGAATTCTTTATTTACACCTATATCTATAAAATCCCAAGGAAGAACTTCATCGTAACTTCTTTCTCTATAAGCATAAAAATCTCCATCCACATTACACTCTTTCATGGCTTCCATCCATAGATCATAGTCAAAATATTGAGACCATCCATCAAATTTTGCCCCTTGTTCAAAAGCCTTTATAAGTACATCACACATTCTTCTATCTCCCCTTGCAAAAACTGATTCAAGATAGCTTACTGGTGTTTCATGCCAATTGTAAGTTACTCTTCTATCCATAACTTTTTGTAATTCACCTATTTTTTCTCTTACAGAATCCATTCTATCCATTGGCGCCCATTGGAATGGAGTAAATGGTTTAGGTACAAATATAGAAGTACTTGCAGTAACCTTTAATCCCTTTTTTCTGTCCTCTTTTGGAACCTTATAATATTCTTCTATGACTTTTTTAGCTAAATAAGCTATGCCCTTAACATCCTCTATAGTTTCAAAAGGAAGTCCTATCATAAAATACAATTTGATAGTAGACCACCCAGCTTTAAAAGCACTTCTAACTGAATTGATTAGATTTTCTTCTGTTACACCTTTATTTATCACATCTCTCATTCTCTGTGATCCTGCTTCTGGTGCAAAGGTAAGCCCTGTCTTTCTAACCTTTTGAATTTCCTTTATTAAGTCTACTGAAAAAGAATCTATTCTAAGGGATGGTAATGATACTCCTACTTTTTCTCCCTTATATTTTTCTACCATAGAATTAATTAAATTCTCTATATCAGAATAATCACAAATACTTAAAGAAGTCAGTGAAATTTCATCATATCCAGTATTTTCAATAAGCTTTTGCGCTGTCTCCAATAACTTATCTGACTTTTTCTCTCTCACTGGTCTATAGATCATTCCTGCCTGGCAAAATCTGCAGCCCCTAGTACACCCTCTAAAGGTTTCAAGCATAATTCTATCATGAACTATCTCATTATAGGGTACAACTAATTTATCTGGATATTCTACCTCATTGAAATTTTTAATTATTCTCTTCTTTATACGTTTAGGTACATCTTCATATCTTGGTTTAAATTCTTTTATAGTTCCATCTTCTTTATAGTAAACCTCATAAAGACTTGGCACATAAGTTCCTTCTATTTTAGCAGCTTCTCTTAGAAATTCACTTTTACTTTTCCCACTGAATTTTTTATATAAATCTAATAATTCATTTAAATGCTCTTCTCCTTCTCCAATAGAGAATATATCAGCTATATCATATAGTGGTTCTGGATTATAAGAACAAGGTCCTCCACATATTACTATTGGGTCCTCTTCTTTTCTCTTTGATGCTCTTATTTCTACTCCAGACATATTAAGCATATTTAAAATATTTGTATAACTCATTTCATATTGAAGTGTAAAACCTATAAAATCAAAATCCGCTAAGGAATTCTTTGTTTCAAGAGTATATAGAGGTATTTCATTTTCTCTCATTAGCTTTTCCATATCCGGCCAAGGAGCAAAAGCTCTCTCACAATAAGTATCCTCTCTTTTATTTAAAACGTGATAAAGTATCTTCATTCCAAGATGTGACATACCTACCTCATATACGTCAGGGAAGCAAAATGCAAATCTTATATCCACCTTGTTTTTATCTTTAATACATGAGTTAAATTCTCCGCCTGTATACCTAGCTGGTTTTTCAACTCTATGTAAAATATCATCAGTTATTTTTTTCAATTATATATCCTCCTCATTGGCTGATCCATTTTAAGATTCATTGATATTCTAACATATTAACCTATTAACCTCTATAGGGTATCATAGAAAAGCTTATTGAAGCAAGTCTTAATTCAGGT
>NZ_BAEV01000074.1 GCF_000246895.1 Clostridium arbusti SL206
TATAATACTATTTATGTAAAATTATTATAGGAATAGATGTATTCTAATTGCTTGTTATATGATTATTAGTAAAATAATGATAATTTTTTTTGCCTATTTAAAAACCATTAATATAGATACAAGTCGTATTTAGAAAGAGAAAATTATACATATGATATAATAATATAAATAAATAGGTAATATTTTAAGTTTTACAATTGTAGTAAATTCAAGTAGGAAGCTTAGTATAGAATATATTGATAAATAATATAGTAGTGCTAAGATACAGGCTAAACAATGAAATTCATGAATACAATGGGGTGGTGTGTGTATGATAAAGATAATAGGACAATTAAAAGAAGTAATATTATATGTTGGGGGAGACATCTATTTAGTAGATAACTATGTAAGAGAAAAGCTTATAAAGCCTACTAATGTTCCTAAAGAGTTAGATATTATCTATAGTAGATCTATAAAAAATATCTATAATGCATTTAATAAGAAATTTAATTATACAATTCAATTATATAATGAAGAAAAAGTGTTAATAATAAAAGATAAAGACTTTGTAATGAAAATATCGCAATTAGCTTATGATAATATAGAAAAATATCTAGAAAATGCAGATTATACAATGAATGCAGTGGCATTAAAATTAATTGATAATAAGATCATTGATCCATTTCAAGGAAGGCTTCATATTGAAAAAAGAATCATACAGGAGGTTAATGATAAAAGTATTGAAAATAATCCTTTAAGCATACTAAAGGGAATAGGTTATTATATTAACTATGGCATGCATTTTAGTATAAATACTGAATTACACATAAAGGAACAAAGTATAAAATTACAATATGAGGATGGCGGTGATGTATTAAAGGAACTAATGCATATTATTAGTATAGATAAAAATGGTGTAGCATTTCATATATTAGATCAATATTCAATTTTACAGAATTTACTTCCATATATCAAAGAGCTTAAAACTATAGGAAAATGTAAGTACCATGTGGAAGATACTTTTACACATATGAATGATGCCTACGAAATTTTAAAGGAAATTCAGTATGGAAGAGTAAATTTAGATGGGTTAAATAGAGATATTTTTAAGAAAAGAATGGACGGATATAAGTTAATAGATATTTTAGCTTTTGCTGTATTTGTTCATGATATAGGTAAATTCGAAACTTATAAGAAGAAAGCAGGTAAAGTAAGTTTTATAGGCCATGATATAGTTGGAGAAAAGATAATGAGGGAGGTTTGTAAAAAGCTAAATATACCTAAGAAAATGGAAGATTTAATATGTACTGTAATAAAAGCTCATATGTATCCTTTAAAGTTATTTAAGATTAAAAGCAATCAAGATGAGTTTAATAAAGAATTAGATAAATTTTTTATTGATTATAAAGAATATAGTGAGTATATATTTATCGCATCTTATTGTGATATATTATCAACTACTATGTATTATGATTCTGAAAATCAGGGAGAAGAGTATAAGCTATTTATTGAAAGATTTTTAAAAATGCAATAGATTTTGATTTAAAGTACTAAGTTTTGCACACTCTTTAAATAAGTTATACACATGCTAATTGTGGATAATGTGGATAAAAAAAATGACGAATTTTTAAACGCTTGTACAATCGATATTATAGGCAAATTTTAAAGTTATACACAGATTCTGTGGACTAAAATCTTAAAACTGTGGACAACTGTTAATGATGTGGATAACTGAATGATATGAATGATGAAAAAAATAAAATTTCATTTGTCATAATGTTAGCTATTGTCGAAATTAAAGAATAAATAATTAAAATTAATTGTGGATTATATTTTATATACAATATTTTTTAATATATTATCAAAAAATATTGAATTACGACATAATTACTTATATTATATTAGTTATGTGGTTAAGACATATTGTAAAAATAGCTATTAAATTATAGAATTTAATATACATTGAGAAGGTGATCGTGTGGAAGTTTATATGGACAACAGTGCTACAACTAGACCTTATAAAGAAGTAATAGATGAAATGGTATACGTTATGGAGAATTACTATGGAAATCCTTCTTCAGCATACAGTTTAGGTGTTAAAGCCGAGAAGAAATGTAATGATGGAAGAATTATAATTGGAAATACAATAAATGCTTCTAAAGAGGAAATAATATTTACTTCTGGTGGAAGTGAAAGTAATAATTTTTTAGTAAAAGGATTTGTAAGAAGTGGTGGACATATAATTACAACGAAGATTGAACATCCAAGTATTATAAATACATGTATGCAATTAGAAAAAGAAGGGGTAAAGGTTACTTATTTGGATGTAGATTCACGAGGTAAAGTTGATGTACAAGCATTAGAAGATGCTATAACTAAGGATACACAACTTGTAAGTATTATGCATGTAAATAATGAAATTGGAGTAGTGCAGAATCTTGAGATTATAGGAAAAGTAATTAAGGCAAAAAGCAGTAGGGTAAAGTTTCATGTAGACGCAGTTCAAAGCTATGGAAAACTTAATATAGATGTGCATAAATATAATATAGACCTGTTATCTGCTAGTGGACATAAGATACATGGGCCAAGGGGAATTGGTTTTGCTTATATTAGAAAAGGACTTGTACCAAAAGCTTTAATTGAAGGTGGAGGTCAGGAAAAGAATTATAGATCTGGTACTGAAAATCTTCCTGCTATTTGTGGCATGGCAAAGGCAGCAGAAAAGATATATAAGGATGTTCACAATAACTATAAGAATGTAGAAAGTGTAAAGAGTTATTTTATAGAAAAATTAAAAGATATTACAGACATAAGAATAAATAGTGAAGTGGCTAAAGATTACCTTCCTCATGTATTAAATGTTTCCTTTAGAGGAGTAAGAGCAGAGGTTTTACTACATTATCTTGAAGAAGGTAACATTTATGTTTCAAATGGTTCTGCCTGTTCATCTAAAAAGCACAATGTGAGTCATGTGCTTAAAGCAATAGGTTTAAGTAAAGCAGAAATTGAAGGAGCTATAAGATTTAGCTTCAATGAGTATAATTCTTTTAGTGAGGTAGACTATACTATAGAAAAACTCAATAAAGGTTTACAAATGTTAAGGAGATTAAAGATATGAGAAAGCTTGTACTTGTTAAATATGCTTCAGAAATATTTCTGAAGGGATTAAACAAAAATAAATTTGAGAAAAAACTTAAAGATAATATTAGATATGTATTAAAGGGATTAGATTATGAATTTATAAGTGATCAAGGAAGATGGTTTATTCAATCGGAGTACATAGATGAACTTGTAAATAGACTTAAAAGGTTATTTGGTATTGCAGAGCTTTGCATTGTTACAGAAATAGAGACGGATATGGAAAAAATATGTGAGCAAGCTCTTAAAGAGATTAAGGAAGATGGCTCTAAAACCTTTAAGGTGGAAACAAAGAGAGCAAATAAAAGTTTCCCTATAAATTCTATTGAAGTTAATCATATGGTTGGAGCATATATTCTAGATAATACCGATGATATATCAGTGGATGTAAAGAAACCAGAGTGTAGAATAACTGTGGAAATACGAAAAAATACTTATATATATTCTAAAAAAGTAAAGGGAGCAGGTGGAATGCCCTATGGAACCAATGGTAAGACACTTCTTATGCTTTCAGGAGGAATAGACTCTCCAGTAGCTGGATACATGATGGCAAGAAGAGGTGTTGAACTTAGCTGTGTTTATTATCATAGTCATCCATATACTAGTGAAAGAGCAAAGGAAAAAGTTAAGGACCTTGCAAGAATTTTACAAACTTATATAGGAAATATTACTCTTTATGTTGTGCCATTTACAGATATTCAAATGGGCATAATTGAAAAGTGTAGAAAAGACGAACTTACAATTATTATGAGAAGATTTATGATGAGAGTTGCCTGTGAGATTGCTGAGAAAAAAGGTATTCATTCAGTAGCAACAGGGGAGAGTATTGGTCAAGTAGCAAGTCAGACAATGGAAGGTCTTGTAGTTAGTGATGATGCATCTGATAGACCAGTGTTTAGACCGCTTATAGCTACAGATAAGTGCGACATTATGGATGTGGCAAGAGAGATAGGTACTTATGAGACTTCTATATTACCTTATGAGGACTGTTGTACTATATTTGTACCAAAACATCCAAAGACAAAGCCGGTGTTAAAGGAAATTATCAAAGAAGAATCTGTTCTAGATATAGAGACATTAGTAAAAGAAGCTATAGATAATATGGAAGTTTATAGTGATTTGTAGAAAAAAGTTGTGATATAAAAATAAGGTTTAACACTGAAATAATTTCATTTTCAGTGTTAAACCTATTTATTTTATATTTTATTTTTTACTAAGATCTCTCTACATTTTCGTAAGCCGAAGCTGCAAAGTTGAAATCTTCTTCATCAGTTATCTCACCATAGGTGTCCTCTGGAAGTTTAGGATAATAGTAGAGAACAAAACGTTCTTTATCATGTATATTTTCTATCAATATATATCGCTTATCCTCCAAAGCATCCTGAACTACAGCTAGTACATTATATCTGTCTTCATCTCCAGTATTGTTGTTTATAAGGCTAATTATAGCATTTTCCGAATTGTCAAAGAAAGCCACATTAGTTCTTTCATGGTCACAATAAGCTACCCGTCTACCTGTTCTACAACCATCACAGCTATCAAACTTACAGACGACAGTGCATCTTAAACATTCGCATTTTGAACATTTATTAAGCTGATCAAGTTCTTCACTGTGAGCTGACTTAAAGCCCTGAAGAAGATCTATATATTTATCTCCAGCTAGAATACTTTTTATAAAACCTTTCTTTTTGTTTTCCTGTTTAGCGGAATCTAAAAGATCTATATATTTATCTAGCACAGCTTGCCTTGAAAAATATTTTCTGTTTTTAAGCACATTTTCATCTATAAAATCTTTAATTTCATCTATGGCAAAAGTTATGTCAGTATAGATTTTGCCATAGTGTTCTTTTTCATGAGAGATAAATTCTTCTGTCTTCCCCATAATACCCTCCTATTTTGAGTTTGTAGAGTTTATGGAAGATTTATATTTTTCAAGCTCATCATCGATATTTAATTCATTTAGTTTTTCAAATTCCTTGTCTAAAGAATTATCAGTTTGTAAATCACCAAGACCTTCAGCAAGAGCTTCTTTTCTCACGATTTTTCTTTCTATATCATCAACATTAATTTTATTTGAGCCTGCATCAACATTTGCTAGAACTTCATTAACTTGTTTACTTGCTTCTGCGTTATTATATCTTGCAGCAGCTTCATCTCTGTAGCTTCTAGTTTTTTCTATTTCATCTTCTAAATCTCTTAATTTTGTTTTTATAGTTGTAGCTTTTTTAGAAGCATCTGCATAACTTGCCTCTAAACTTTGAATTCTCTTATCAGCATCAAGTTTTCTTTCAAGAGCTCTTTTAGCTAAGTCATCATTGCCAGCTTTTACCGCAAGTTTAACTTTTTCATCAAAGTCTTTTGACTCAACTTTTGCTTTTTCAAGCTTCTTTTCTATTTCATGAACATTACCAAGAATTTGTGCAGAAGAAAGTTTTGCAGTATTTAAGCTTTTATCCATGTCTCTTAATTTTTGATCCAATAATTCAATTGGATTTTCTACATCATCTAGTGCACCATTAACCTTTGCCTTAAAAATATTTGATATTCTCTTTATTACTCCCATTGTAATACCTCCTAAAAATTATCTTCTAAATTTTTTGAACATTTTGTAAATAATTATGATTATTATGATAAAAATTATCAGTTTAAAGATAAATGAAAATATGGATAATCCACCATATCCTCCACCATAATTTGATCCCCAACCAAACGGTATGGGTATTGGAATAAAGGAACGCTTCGTTGAACTTGTATTACTGTTGTTATTTTGTCCAAACCAGCCGCTGCTACTAGTATTACCCCCTGAAGAGCTATTACTTTTACTACTGGAAGAAGAACTGTTACTTTTGCTTCCGGAAGATTGGCTTTTAGAGCTTTTGGATGAACCACTGCTAAAACTCCCTGATTTAAAACTTTTAGAAGAGGAACTTCCTTTAAAACTCCCTGAGGATGAACCACTTTTAAAACTTCCGGAATGATATCCACCCTTAGGTGCTGCGTATACTACATCATAATTACTTTTAGAGTTAAAATTTAAGAGTTCAGGAGATACTAAATGATAACAGGTAAATACTAATGTAAAAAATAAACATAAAATTAGTTGCTTTTTCCCTTTAATTTGAAGCACCTCCTTTACAATAAATATTACTTCAATCAATGTAATTATATTATATACTAATTTATGTAGTTAAGTAACATGAGATTATTATAAGGTATTTAATAACTTATTACAACTTAACAATAATCACATTTAAGGTTAGTTTAGTTATATATTCGTATATAAACAGGATAAATCTCTATATTCCTTTAATTAACTCGAAATATCTTTATAAGTTGTTGATTTTATCCATAAAATATAACTTGTAATAAGTTTTTGTATAACTTATAATGAGAATGATTTAAGAATACTTGAAATTATATTTATTGTATAAGACTGTATTGATATATTAATAGGAATTTTCGATTTATAAATAGGAGTTTTTACTTACATTTAAATTTTCAACTTTTATATCGGATAAATTATAAAGTTACTTATTTAGGAGGTGTATTTTATTGAAAAATAATAAATTTACAATAGAAGATATAAGAAACATGGCAAAAGAGATATCACAACATAGTGTCATACCCTATGAGGATTTACCTAGATATGATTTATTTTTATCTCAAGTAACAGATTATCTTAATGATAAGTTTGAAGGAGAAAAATATACTAATAATATAGTTCAAAATTATATAAAAAATGAAGTTATATCAAAACCAGAGGATGGGAGAAAACGTGGATATACTAAAAATCATTTAGCACAGCTCCTTCTACTTAGTTATATGAGACCTATTTTAACTACAGAAGAGATAAAAAAGGTATTTAGGTTAGCTTTTAATGAGATAAACGATGGAGAAGATGATATAATATCCTGGGAAATGGCATACAAAACTTTTTTCAATATACAGCAAGAAAATTACGACAGTTTTTTATCTAAAGATTATTTCAATGAAGAAGAGTTTAAAAATATGATAAAAGAAGCTAGCCTAAAAGGTGAAGATGAAGAAAGAATAATGGTGTTTATTGTAGTTATGAATCTTATAGCAGAGGCAAGTGTTATTAAGAATATAGCTAAAAAGATTATTGACCAATATTTTGAAACTGAAAGATAGGATTTATATAAATATACAATTATGTTGCAATAGTTCGAACAATTATATAAAATTAAATAGAAGAATATTTTAATTGTTAAATGCGGGGGTGCCAATAGGCTGAGAAGATTAATCTAACCCTTAGAACCTGAATCTGGGTAATGCCGGCGAAGGAAGCATAGTACTATTGAATACTAATGTACTGCTTCTTGGCAGTGCATTTTTTGTATGTCTTTATTCTTATATGTATAGGTAATATATTTTAATCAATATTTGGAGGGTTAATATTATGAAAAAGGTTTTAACAATAGCAGGATCAGACAGTTGTGGTGGAGCTGGAATACAAGCAGATTTAAAGACTATGAGTGCACTTGGAGTATATGGTATGAGTGTAATAACTGCAGTAACAGCTCAAAATACCATGGGAGTTTTTGATGTTCTAGAAGTAGACAAAAAAATGATAGAAGCTCAAATTAAGTGTATTTTTGAAGATATTAAAGTGGATTCTGTAAAAATAGGAATGGTTTCAAATAATGAAATTATAAAAACTATAAAGAATATGTTAATAAAATATAGTGCTAGTAATATAGTTGTAGATCCCGTGATGGTGTCTAAAAGTGGATATTTTCTTTTAAAAGAAGAAGCTGTGGAAGAACTTAAAAGTTTAATTTCTATTGCAGATTTGGTAACTCCTAATATACCTGAAGCCGAAGTGTTGTCAGGAATAAAAATAAATAATGAAGATGATATGAAAGAGGCAGCGAAAATTATTTTCAACATAGGGTCTAGAAATGTTTTAGTAAAGGGTGGTCATAGATGTAATAATGCTAATGATATTTTATATACTGGAGAAAATTTCTTGACTTTAAAAGGGGATAGAATAAATACAAAGAATACTCATGGAACAGGATGTACATTATCTTCGGCAATAGCATCTTATATTGCAAAGGGATATAGTATGGATAAAGCAGTAGATTTATCAAAACAATATATAAATGAAGCAATAAAAAATTCTTTCTCTATAGGAAACGGTGTAGGGCCAGTAGGACACTTTGTAGACCTGTATAAAAGGGGAGGGGTAGACTTTGAATAAAATAAAGAATTCATCCATGTTTTTTTTATGGGCAGGTGCGGCAATATCAATAGCTGAAATATATACAGGAAGTATGATAGCGCCTTTAGGTATGAAGAAAGGACTTCTAGCAATATTTATCGGTCATATAATTGGAACATTATTCTTAGCATTTGGTGGTTACATATCTTTTAAAGGAAATAAAAATGCTATGGGAAAGGTAAAGGATTCCTTTGGTGGACTAGGAGGAAAGATAATAGCTGGTTTAAATGTGCTTCAACTTATAGGGTGGTCAGCCATAATGATTATACAGGGAGGAAGAGCCATAAGTGGACAGATAAAACTATCTTTAAATATATGTATTTTAATTGTAGCTATAGCAGTATTTTTATGGTCATATTGGTTTAATAATTACACGAAAAAAGTAAATGATATATCAGTTATTATTCTAATAGTTTTGTGTGTATTACTGTTTTTTAAAATGGATAGTTCAAAGATTGTACATATGGGGCAAGGCATAAGTTTTACTACAGCTATTGAGATAAGTATAGCAATGCCAGTATCTTGGCTTCCACTTATAGGAGATTATTCAAAAGATGGAACTAGTGGTAAGGGTGTATTTTTATCTAGTTTCTTTGGATATTTTATAGGAAGTATTTTAATGTATTCTTTAGGACTTGCTATAACCTTGCATACAGGAAAAGATGTTGTGGAGTTTTTGTCAAGTACAGGAATAATCGCAGCTTTAATAGTGCTTTTAGCAACAGTAACTACTACTTTCGTAGATTTATATTCTGCAGTGATTTCCTCTAAGCAGATATACAATTTTAAGAGTGATAATTTAGCCACAATAATTTATTGTATTATATCTACAGCTTTAGCATTTATTTTTCCTATGGAAAATTATCAGGATTTCTTATTGCTAATAGGTAGCATATTTGTGCCTGTCTATACTGTGGTTTTTGTAAACTATATTTTAAAGAAAAAGTATAAGGGTATTATAAATATTATTTCTTGTATAGCTGTTGTGATCGGTATTTTATCATATAATTTTTTAAGTAATAATAGCATAGGTATTCCTACAATTATTACGTTTATTATAGTAACTTTTATATATATGATATTTAAAAATGTAAAATTTTTAGGAGGGCTTCAGAATGATTAATGATATTTCTAAGGTAGTAACAAATTTGAGAAAAAATGTACCGTTAGTACAGTCTATTACTAATCACGTAACTATTAATGATTGTGCTAATATTTTATTAGCTTTTGGTGGATCACCTGCAATGTGTGAGGCTTATGATGAGAGTTTTGATTTTGTAAAAATAGTTAATGCACTTTATTTAAATTTAGGAACACTTACAAAGGAACAGGAAGCATCAACTATTATGGCAGCAATATCTGCAAAGATACATAATATACCTGTAGTACTAGATCCTGTGGCTTGTCCCGTAATTAAGAGAAAAGTAGATGTAATTAATAAAATCTTTCAGCTTGGAAGAGTGGATGTTATAAAGGGAAATTCAGGAGAGATAAAGTTTTTAGCTGGGTTACAGGCAGAAGTGAGAGGTGTAGATTCAGTAGGAGGACAGGACGGTATAATAGAAGCTTGCATTACGCTAGCTAAAAAGTATAAATGCGTTGTAGCTGCTACTGGTGAAAAGGATGTAGTATCTGATGGAACTAGAACGGCTGTAATTGATAATGGAGTAGAAATGCTAACTAAGGTGACAGGAGCTGGATGTATGCTTGGAGCTCTTTGTGGAGGAACATTGGGTGTAGAGAAAGATAAATTTATAGCAACTTGTGCAGCGGTGATTTCCATGGGGATTGCAGGTGAGAAGGCCTATGAAGATGCAAAACTTCCAGGAAGTTTTAGAGTTAAACTTATGGATTCAATATATGAAGTAAATGAAGAGGAAATACGTAAATTAGCTAAAATTACTTTTTTAGAAGACTAAGAAATAAATATATAAGATTTAAGTAGATAAAATATTTTACAATGTAATTAATAGATTATTAGGGGGAGTTTAAAATCATGACTAATTATAGTTTGTATCTAGTTACAGATAGAAGATTCTTAAAGGGAAGACCTTTAAAAAAAGTCGTTGAAGATTCTATAAAAGGTGGAGTAACTATAGTACAGGTAAGAGAAAAAGATGTATCTACTAGAGAATTCTATAAAGTAGCATTAGAGGTAAAAGAAATTACCGATAAGTATAATGTTCCACTTATAATTAATGATAGAATTGATATTGCGCAGGCTGTGGATGCGGCAGGTGTGCATCTTGGACAAGATGATATGTCTCTTAAACTTGCTAGAAATATATTAGGTAAGGACAAGATAATAGGAATATCTGTAGGAACTATAGAAGAAGCTAGAGAGGCAGAAAAAGATGGTGCAGACTATGTTGGAATAGGAGCAATTTTCTTTACTGGAAGTAAAAAGGACATAGATACTCCAATAGGGATATCGGGACTAAATGAAATTGTAAAGAATATAAACATACCTTCAGTGGCTATAGGAGGAGTTAATAGAGAAAATTTATCTGAAGTTATGAAAACTGGTACAAACGGTGCCGCAGTAATTTCAGCAATACTTGGTTATGATGATATAGAAAAAGCATCTAAGGAATTAAGTTCAATTTCATCCTATGACTAATGATTATATGCACCAATATGACTATGGCACCTTATGAAAGCTAAAGATCTTTGATCTTCTTTTTTTAGTAACAGTATAGAAAGTGTTTCTATGAAGTATTCTTAGTTATTTCAAATCAAATGGGTTAACATCAAAATAAGTTTTATTTCGGATGTTAACCCATTTTTATAGCTTTTTTAATTATAAGACATCGTAAATAAGTAGCTAGTAAGTATACTAATCTATTTTGAATCATACTACGTTAATAGAATCCTCTGATAGCAGCATTATCATCAGAACCTGTTTCCTTGTTTAATTCAAAATATACGTCGTATCTTTGACTTACTATTTATTTTCAAAGGTCTCAATTATTTCTTCCGCTTTTTTTAGTATTTGATGAAATCTATCAGTAATTGCTATTTCATCTATACTTTTTGTTTCTTTAACATCTTTTGGATAATCCATAAGTTTTAAGCTGTAGCATATTAAATCATGCCAACTTCCAAATTTAAAAGCTATATTTTTATAAATACCAACTGGTTGGAATCCCATTGACTTGTGAAGATTTTCACTTTTAATATTTGGTGAGGTGATTTTAGCATAAGCATTATAATACCCCTGTAATTTTAATAATTCAAATAAACTAAAATACAATGCTCTGCCAATCTTTCTTTTTTGATATACTGGGTCTATGTAAATAGAAAAATCAACTGACCACTTAAAGGCAGCACGCTCAGCAAATTGGGATGCATAGGCATAGCCTACGATTTTATCATCAATTTCACATACAAGCCATGGATATTTCTTTTGAACATTAGTCATTCTTTCAGTGAATTCCGACATAGTTGGAACTTCATATTCAAAGGTAATAACAGTATCGGTTATAAAAGGAGCATAGATATTTAAAATTGAAGCACTATCGGCCTTAGTAGCAAGTCTGATTTCCGTGTTTGAATTCATTTTTTTACCTCCTATACAAAATATTTTGTTGTACATATTATTTTAAGCAAACTAATCTATTATAAGTAATTATGTATAAATTATAACATAAGGCACATTCAAATAAATAACTAGTCAGTATGTTAGTCTATTTTGGATTCCACCACGGCAACAGAACCCTCAGATAACTCACTATCTGAAGAACCTATTTCCTTGTAGGCTTCAAAATATACGTCGCATCTTTGACTTACTATTTATTTTCATATGCCTAATATGAATTTGACTATCTTTTTAAATTTTTAGAATATTCAGTTGATTTGTTTGGAACAGAATGATATAATATACTCAAGAAGTAAGTTAAAACTTCTTCTAGCAAGTTCTAACTCATAAATAAAAATGTTTAGTAAAGAGTTGAAAGTAACGATTATCCTATAAATATAAATGTATATAAATTTTTATACAAAGTTGTAATTGTAATATGTTAGTATATTATAAAATAAATATAGAAAGGATGATGAGAATTCAAATAGAATTGGTTTTTTCATATGAGTTAGATTTTGCTTAGCCACCAATTAGTAGTATTATTATCTAGTTGGTGGTTTTAATTTTGTCAATTATAATTTTATTAAAGAAGAAACCTATAAGTGTCAAGTAAAATCTTTGTTTATATAAATATATTGAAATTTTGTAAAAAATACAGTATAATTATACGTAAATATGAATAATTATAAAACTGATAAAAGGGTGATGTGATTGGTTAATTTAAAGAATAGGAATTTTTTAACGTTGAGAGATTTTTCAAGTGAAGAAATAAACTTTTTGTTAGATTTAGCGGCGGAATTGAAAGCTTCCAAAAAAATGGGTACAGAAGTACAAAGATTACAAGGTAAAAATATAGCATTAATATTTGAAAAGGATTCTACAAGAACAAGATGTTCTTTTGAAGTAGGCGCTCATGACCAAGGGGCTCATGTTACTTATTTAGGTCCTACGGGAACTCCAATAGGAAATAAAGAATCTATTAAAGATACAGCAAGGGTTTTAGGTAGGATGTTTGATGGAATTGAATATAGAGGATATGAACAGGAAAAGGTTGAGATATTAGCAAAATATGCAAAGGTACCGGTTTGGAATGGACTTACAGATGAAGATCATCCAACTCAGGTTTTGGCAGATCTTTTAACAATAAAAGAGCACTTTGATAAGCCTCTAAATGAAGTTACTTTAGTATATTGTGGTGATGGAAGAAATAACACTTCAAATGCCCTAATGATAGGTGCTTGTAAAATGGGAATGGATTTTAGAATTGCAACTCCAAAAACACTTTTTCCAACAGAGGGACTTATAGAAGAGTGCAGAGCAGTAGCAGAGAGAACGGGTGGAAAAATAACTATTACAGATAATGTGGATGAAGCTGTGTTAGGCGCAGACGTTTTATATAGTGACATTTGGGTATCTATGGGTGAGGACGAAGAAATTTGGAAGAAGAGATTAGAAATTTTATATCCTTATCAGATAAATAAAGAGCTATTGAAAAAAACTAATAATGATAATGTTAAGTTTATGCATTGTCTTCCTTCTTTTCATGATTTAAATACTATTGATTCAAAAGCAGTACATGATAAATTTGGTATTGATCCTTTCGAAGTGACAGATGAAGTTTTTGAAAGTGAATGTTCTTTAGTTTTTGATGAAGCTGAAAATAGAATGCATACAATAAAAGCTGTAATGGTTGCAACTCTAGCATAAAATATCATTTAATATAAACAGATTATAAGTTAAAAATTAACATATAAGAATATTAAGCTTTCGATTCTTTTATATAAAGTTTTGAAAGCTTAATATTTTTATAGTAAGTTGTTGAAGAATGTTTTATATATCATCTCACATAGAGAGTGCTAGTTTCTAACTTAAGGCACATTCAAATAAATAACTAGTCAGTATGCTAGTCTATTTTGACTTACTATTTATTTTCATATGCCTAAAATTCTTTTAACATATTAGCCATTTCAATGGCTGTGACTGCAGCATCATAACCTTTATTACCAGCTTTAGTGCCTGCACGTTCAATAGCTTGCTCAATAGTGTCAGTAGTAAGAACTCCGAAGATTACAGGGACTTCTGTTTCAAGAGATACATGGGCAACGCCTTTAGATACTTCGCTTGATACGTAGTCAAAGTGAGGGGTTGAACCTTTTATTACAGCACCTAAACATATGACTGCATCATAATTATTTGATTTTGCCATTTTCTTTGCCAAAAGAGGGATTTCAAATGCGCCTGGTACCCAAGCAATACTTATGTCATCATCCTCAGCACCGTGTCTTTTTAGGCCATCAATGGCACCGGATAATAGTTTACTACCAATAAATTCGTTAAATCTTCCTATTACAATTCCAAATTTTAAATTACTAGCAATTAGTTTACCTTCATATATTTTCATAATGTTATCTGATCTGAATTACCTTAATACTACTCTATGATATTGGATAATTATTAGTACCATAGAGGGGATAAAAGATAATATTCAAATCAGATTTTTCACCTACCTTTTTATATTTATTTTAAGTATGTTTATATAAAATTTAATATTTTTAGAGATAACATGTTGTTCAAAATAGAAGCATCTTTTATAAGCTTAAAAAGTTAACATATGACCCAGCTTTCTCTTCTTTGTTTTTAAATAGAATTCATTATTTTTGTTGTAGTCAAATTGAATTGGTATTCTGTTAACTACTTCTATGCCATATTTAAATATGGAATTTATTTTTCTAGGATTGTTAGTCATAAGATTTACCTTATGTACACCTAAATCCTTTAGTATTTGTGCGCAAATCCAGTATTCTCTGAGATCATCAGGAAAGCCTAAAGCTAAGTTGGCTTCTACTGTGTCCATGCCTTTATCTTGAAGAGCATATGCTTTTATTTTATTTAAAAGTCCGATTCCTCGTCCTTCTTGACTCATGTATAGGATTATACCCCTACCGGCAGCTTCAATCTTTTTCATAGCAGCTTCAAGCTGCTCACCGCAGTCACATCTCAAAGATCCAAATGCATCTCCGGTTAAGCATTGAGAATGAATCCTTACTAAAGGGGCATCTTCATTAGATGATAAATCCCCTTTTACTAATGCTACATGGGATTCACCGTTTATAATATTTTCATATCCAATAATTTTAAATTCACCATACTTTGTAGGCAGCTTTGCTTCAGATACTGCTTTTACAAGGATTTCATTTTTTTTCCTGTATTCAACTAAATCAGCAACAGTTATAATTTTCAGATTATGTTTTTGTGCATATTCCATAAGCTCAGGAGTTCTTGCCATAGATCCATCTTCGCTCATTATTTCACATATTGTACCAGCAGGGTAAAGTCCAGCAAGTCTTGCTAAATCTACAGCAGCTTCAGTGTGACCAGTTCTCTCTAATACGCCTAAAGGTTTAGACGCCAAAGGGAATACATGTCCAGGCCTTCTAAAATCTTCTTTTTTTGAATTTGGATCAATCATTTTCAGTATGGTTTCAGCTCTATCGTAGGCAGAAATTCCAGTAGTTGTACTTGCGGCATCTACAGATACAGTAAAAGCAGTATTGTGTGATTCAGTATTTTTTTCAACCATTAAATCTATATTTAATTCTCTTAATCTTTCACTTATAATTGGTGTGCAAATAAGTCCTCCAGCATATTTAGCCATAAAATTAATTGCTTCAGGAGTTACTTTTTCAGCTGCAATTATTAGGTCACCTTCATTTTCTCTGTCTTCATCGTCTACAACTACTATCATTTTACCATTTTTAATATCCTCTATTGCTTCTTCAATACTGTTAAACTTAAACATATAATCAATCCTCTCTTTTTAAATTTATTATTTCAGATAAATAAAATTTTTGTATTTACATAAACCCATTTGAACTTAAAAAATCTAAATCAATTTCTTGTGAATGTGACTGAGGAGTTTCTTTAGAAAGTAAAAACTTTTCTATATATTTGCCTATCATGTCACATTCAAGGTTTACCTCTTTTCCAATGTTGTTATCTATTAAAGAAGTAGCATCTTTAGTGTGTGGTATAATGGAAACCTTGAATACTTGTTCATCTACATAGGCTACAGTAAGGCTTACACCATCAATGGCTATGGAGCCTTTTTCTACAATATATTTTAGTAAGGATGGATTGGATTTAATAGTAATCCACACAGCATTTTCTTCAGTTTTATAGTCTGTAATAATTCCAATACCATCAATATGTCCACTTACAATATGTCCACCTAAACGACTGGAAAGCTGTAAGGCTCTTTCTAGATTAACTTTAGAGCCAATTGATAAATTATTTAGATTACTTCGTTTTAAGGTTTCGGGCATAGCATCTACTGTAAAACAATCCTTTGTAAAATCTGTAACTGTAAGACATACACCGTTTGTACTAATGCTGTCACCAATCGTAAGATTATCCAATACAGAATGTGCCTTTATAGTAAGTTTAGCGGATTTAGTTCCCTTTTCTATTCTTTGAATTGTACCAATTTCTTCTACTAATCCAGTAAACATTAAAGATTTTTCCTCCTCTTATAATTTTTTATCATATTTAATAGATTTAATATCTATTAAAATTTAATATTATTTTCTTATATATCCTTCAATCATTAAATCTTCTTCAAATTTTTCAATGCTGATATTTTTAAGAGTAATAGCATTTTTAATAAGAGAAATTCCTTGCCCTCCAATAGGAGTTTTTGCCATAGAACCGCCTATAAATTTTGGAGATATAAAGCTATAAACTTTATCTATTATGCCCTCTTCTAAAGCAGAATAATTTAAAGTACTACCACCCTCTAACAGTACACTATCTATTTTGTTTTCACCTAGTGCGTTCATAAGATAGGAGAGATTAACTTTGTCATTTTTAGCTGGAGTTATTATAGTATCTATATCCATATTCTTTAGAAGCTTTAACTTTTCTTTATTAGCTTTTTCAGTAGTAGCAATAATTGTTTTTGCATTAGACTTAAGAGTAAGTACGCTAGCATCTAAGGAAATTCTTAGATTGCTATCTACAATTATTCGTGTAGCATCACTGCCATTTTTAAGTCTTGTAGTTAAAAAAGGATTGTCTGCTAGTACAGTACCTATGCCTACCATAATTCCAGAAACTTTGTGTCTTAGTTTGTGCACATAATTTCTAGATAATTCATTTGTAATCCATTTTGAATCACCAGTATAAGAAGCAATTTTACCATCTAAGGTCATAGCTGTCTTTAGTATGCAAAAAGGAAGCTTTGAGCTAATATATTTTAAAAATATTTCATTTAGCTTTCTCCCTTCATCCTCAAGTATTCCAGTGACTACCTCTATACCGTTATCTTTTAGTATTCTTATTCCATTACCAGACACTAGTGGATTGGGATCTTCAAGACCTATTACTACTTTTTTTATACCCTTTTCTACAATGGCCTTGGCACAAGGTGGAGTTTTACCATAGTGTGAACAAGGTTCTAGGGTAACATACATAGTAGCACCTGTAACATCTTCCATGGCATTATTAAAGGCATCTATTTCTGCGTGGTTTCCTCCATAGAAATGATGATAGCCTTCTCCTATAATTTTATTGTTTTTTACGATAACAGCTCCAACTAAAGGATTAGGATTAGTATAACCAGTGCCTTTCTTTGCAAGCTCTAGTGCACGCTTCATATAGTGTACTTCCAAATGATCACCTCCAAAATTTGTATGTTACTACTTATTACTAACTATCCAGTAGATATTATTTTGAAAAATAAAAAAGCACTGAAAGAATTCAGGGCTCAAATAGCAATTCATATAGAATTTGTTACCTTAATACAAAGGTAATAATTGTATATAAAATATGTTTATCTTCTTTCATCCAGACTATACTGTCGGCATCGGAGTTTCACCGAATCAACCATTATGGCTCGCGGGCTATACCGCCGGTCAAGGATTTTCACCTCGCCCTGAAGATTTTATTTAATTGTATAGTAAAAAAATAACACTTTCAAAATGTTATGTCAATAGGAAATTTATAAATTTTTAGTATTGCTTAATTTAGAAAAAATTAGAATAAAATTATATTTATGCTGAAGATAATGCAGTTTTTCTGTATAATATAATTATAGTTATATGAATTATATTATAGGGGGAACTTATAGATGGATGAACAGTATGGGCATTTAAAGCCAAGAGATGAAGTATTTAATAGTACTCCTAATGACTCAAAAAATGACTTTTTCGGATATATTGTACATAAAGAAACAGCTTTTGAAATATTAGATGAAAATAAGATAAGCAATATATCCAATTCTAAAGAAGAATTCTTTAATCGGATAAATATAAATTCAGAAAAATATAAGTTTATATTAGCAACTTGTTTTTCCACAGCAAAATTTAGTGGGAGGATTTCTATATCTTTAAACATACCATTTAAAGATAAATATAAATATGTTTTAGCTTTTTTAATGTATATGAAAATGGGACTGCCTAAAGATGTTATGAAGCTTCTATGTTTTACTATGGAAAATAGTGAAGTTATAATAACTAAAAGTAATTTAATAAGCGAGGAAAATAATAAGGAGAGCAGTATAATTTCTACAACTAAGAATATATTTACTTTTGATTTTGTTTCAGGAAAGTTTCAAATTCATGATTTGAAAATAGATTTACATGGGTATTTAGATTTTATCTGGGATAATTTAAATTTTAATGAAAAACTAATTAGATTCAAGAGTATGGCACAAACTCTATCAAAAGATAAACTTATGTTAGACGAATATGATAAATTATGTACTTTGTTTTCCGTAAATGAAAATAGGCTATTACTTAATGAAAGTGAGAGAATAGAGGCTCTTAAGTCTATATATAACAGTATTATAAATACTAATACTTCAACAAGAAATAAATATCTCTGTAATCTTTTTATAAATATACTTCAAGTAGAATTTAACAATAAGAAGTTAAAAAGACGAGAGTATTTGCCATCTAGTGACTTGATTGAAGTAATATTAAATTTTTATGATTTAATAGAAAGTTATTTCGATGAAATTAAAGGAGAAAATATAAAAAAGATAATAAACGCATATATATTACTAAGTATAGTAGATGGTAAGGAATCAGGAAAACTTGTATATGTTTCGAATATATTTTTGAATGCTAATACAAAGACGGTAATGTTTAGAAATCTAATAGATAATATGTTTGTACATGAACAATTTGTAGAAGAAATTCTTAACTGGTATATACTTAAGAGATTTGCAGAGGTTAGTAGTTTAGATAATCTTTTAGAGTTGATAAATTTTTGGGGAAGAATTTCACCTAAGGTTGTTCAGTTAGATTTTTTTATAGAGTATGTAGAAAGTAAGTTATTGAGTATACTTAGAGAAGAGTATACTAAGATTCCAATTTGTATAAAAGTATATAATTTTTTAGATGAATTTAAAGATTTGTGCAATTTAGAAGAAGATAAAGAGAAATATATAATATTTGCTGAAAAGGTAAGAAAAAGTATTCACTCCTATATGACTGAGGCCATAGATCTTGCTAGAATAACCTGCAAAGATCTAATGGATATAGAAATTAAGAGTATAGATGAAAATAATAATAAATACAAATCCATATATTATGTTCAAAAATTTTTAAAAGGACATAAAGATATAGATATCAGAGAAATAGAAATACATCTTTGCTCATTGGATAGATACATAATGCTTAATTTAACACATTTAATTAAGGAGTATTATGAAAAAAGTATAATTAAATGTAATTTTAGAAATATAATGGTAGGCTTTGTAGACCAAGCAGTTTATGTAAATAATATAGTTTTGTATAATTTTTATGACTTATTTAAATATATAAATAAAAACAATGGAATAGAAGAAACTAGAGAGTATATAGCTTGGATATCTGATGACTTTGCAGATTTAAAAGATTCCATGCTTTTAAGCAGATTTAAAAGTGATTTATGGTTATACTTAGAGTCTTTTGATAAATATTGTTTTAAAGATAGAAAAGCAAATAAACTCTTTTCACAAATTAAAAATGAACACATTAAAAAAATATTACAGGACATAAAAAATAGATATTCAGTTGGATACTACGTGT
>NZ_BAEV01000073.1 GCF_000246895.1 Clostridium arbusti SL206
AAATGCATGGCTTACTTGGCGTTGAACTCCCACTCGAATCGCTTTCACAGAGTGCATGGGAGACTTACGCCAAGTTAGTCAGGTTAAAATTTACAATTGAATCTTTTTTCAAATTCTGTTATCAATGATTCTCTAAAATCAGGATGGGCAATATTTATTAAATTTTGGGCTCTATCACTCAAAGTTTTGCCCTTAAGGTGGGCTATACCATACTCTGTAATTATATAATCCACTTCATTTCTTGAAGTTGTAATTGCTGCCCCTTCATTTAAAAATGGAACTATTCTTGAGACTTTACCATGGGCAGCCGTTGAAGGTATTGCAATAATAGCCTTTCCATATTCAGCCATACTAGCTCCTCTTATAAAATCAACTTGTCCTCCAACTCCGCTTATTTGGTTTAATCCAATACTTTCAGAACATACCTGCCCCATTAAATCTACCTGAATACAGGAATTTATGGAAACCATCTTATAATTTTTCATAATTACCATTGGGTTATTTACATAATCTACTGAATATGATTCAACCATAGGATTGTTATCCACAAAATCATATAATTTTTTTGTACCCATTAAAAAAGTTACAACTATTTTTCCTTTATGAAGAGTCTTTTTCTTATTATTAATAACTCCAGCTTCTACTAGTTCAACAACACCATCAGATATCATCTCAGAGTGTATTCCAAGATCCTTTTTATCTTTTAAAAACAGTAGTACTGCATCTGGAATAGCACCAATTCCAAGTTGGAGTGTTGAACCATCTTCAATTAGTGAAGCACAATACTTTCCTATAGCTTTTTCTACATCACCTATTTTAGGAGGTTTTAACTCTATTAATGGATGTGAAGATTCTACAATATAATCAATATCTGAAACATGTATAAATGAATCTCCTAAAATCCTAGGCATATTCTTATTTACTTCAGCAATAACAAGTTTAGCACTTTCTGCTGCCGGCTTGCTATAATCATTGGATACGCCAAAACTACAATATCCGTATTGATCTGGTTCACTTACCTGAATTAGTGCTACATCTACCGATAAATATCCCTCTTTAAATAATCTAGGTACTTCATAAAAAAAACACGGTGTATACTCTGCTCTGCCAGACTTCACAGCCTCCATTGTACTGGTACCTACAAACAAGGCATTATGGTGAAAAAATTTTTTCATTTCTGGTTTAACATATTCACCTTTTCCCATAGCTAACATATGAACTATTTCTAAATTCTTATATTCATTTCTATTTTCAACCAGTGCATTCATAAGATCTAAAGGCTCTCCAACTGCATGTGAAACAACTATTCTACTATTGGATTCTATTTTGGAAACTGCTTTTTTTGCACTAGCTAATCTATTTTTATATACATCTTTCCAGTTCACAAATACCATCCTTTCTATATAGTTTAGAATATTTTTTTATGTCATAACAATCTTCTGCACATGTAATTAATATTTTTTAAATCTATATTTAATATTATTATGATCTACACATAAGATATTGCAGCCGCATAAAACTATAACTATGTCATAAATTTTATCAACTTATGCGGCTTCAA
The DNA here is from genome assembly GCF_000246895.1 of Clostridium arbusti SL206. Taxonomy (GTDB): domain Bacteria; phylum Bacillota; class Clostridia; order Clostridiales; family Clostridiaceae; genus Clostridium_I; species Clostridium_I arbusti. The sequence continues at coordinate 1,562 of NZ_BAEV01000073.1, forward strand.
AATCTACATTAAAAATTTATTTTATTTACTCTAAAAAATTTTTTCTATCATAATTCTCCTCTATTCTTCTTTTATTCTAGCTATAGCTTTTGCCAGCTTCTTCTTAGCAGGTATATTTCCTTGTCTTGCTATCATTATTCTTTGAGCCTGTGGTGAACCTGCCCCGTGCATTGACTCAGTTCTATAACCTACTGCAGCCGTTCCAAGACTTAAATTTTCTATTAATCTAAGTATTCTCATCCTATTTTCTGTAGACACAGAAGCAACTCCTACTAAATATTTATCTACATATTCTCTAGTTGCAGGATTATTATAGTCTTTTTCAGATGGTAAAGTAACCATTACTCCACCTGCTATATCCTCTGCTAATCTTACTATCTCATATGGAAATCTTGTAATATTTTGTTTACATACATTAGCTAATAATAAATTTATTTCATAATTTCCTGCTTTCGTTTGATGCCCTTCAGCAGAACAGGCTATTCCACAAGCATATAAAGTTTCATTTAAATGTGTCATCTCTATTAATTTATCCTTTATATGAGATGCTCTTGCAGCTCCATTATAATCGGCAGCCAATGCAGCAGCTCCTATTAATACATCACCTACTCCTACTTTACATCCACCATAACTCTGTCTATGATATCCCGCAAATCTTTCTACCAGCATACCTGCATATTCGGTTTCACCATTTAAGAATATCCTTTCATTTGGTACAAATACGTCATCAAATACAACCAGCGCTTCTACTCCACCAAATACCTTATTCCCAACATCTATATCCGCATCTTTTTCAGATTTTCTAGTATCGCAGGATTGTCTACCAATTATCATAGTTATTCCTTCTGTATCCGTTGGTACTGAAAATGCCACAGCATATTCCTTATCTTCTGGTCTCATAGCAATTGTAGGTAATACAAGAACTTCATGAGAATTACACATACCTGTTTGATGAGCTTTTGCACCTCTTACTATAATTCCATCTGGTCTTATCTCAACTACTCTTAAATATAAATCTGGATCAGCTTGTTTGCTTGGTGAAAGTCCTCTATCTCCTTTAGGATCCGTCATAGCTCCATCTACAGTCAAATCATTATCTTGTACATAGGTTAAAAACTTCTTAAAGTTTTTAAAATAATTGGTTTTATACTGTTTGTCTACTTCATAAGTAGTACTATATACTGAATTAAATGCATCCATTCCAACACATCTCTGGAAGCAGGCAGCTGTTTTTTGACCTAATAATCTTTGCATTTTTACTTTTTTCACTAAATCCTCTGAACTTTGATGTAAATTTGTAAATCTATTTATCTTTTCGCCTGTTAAATTTGAGGTAGTTGTCATTAAATCTTCATATTCTGCCTGCTGAGCTAAATCATAAGTCATCTTTACAGAATTTAATGATGGACGAAGTATAGGATCATCCACAGGGTTATCTATTTTTTCTCCCAACATATAAATATTTAATTTTAATTTACGTATACTTTCCTCATATTGCTCTCCTGTCATTAAAGCCATTATAATCATTCCTTTCAAAACATTTTTATTATTTATACCTATAAAGCAATTTTTATTATTTTAATTGAAATATAAGTGATAAAATTATATATATCTGATATATTTAAAGATTCTGTTTCAGATAGTTTTAGACTTGATTTTCTCTTGCAAATTCACTAAACATCATATTAAATTTTCCCCTAAGCTCATAATTGTACTTTTTTATATAAGTTAACATCTGCATTCTTTTCCCGCAGTTTTTCTAATTCGGGAACTATACTTTTAAAATGGTCAGAATCATTATGACTTTTAATAGCTTTCTTACTTTCCCACTCTTCTATAACTGTAAACATATTTTCATAATTTATGTTCTGGTATAAATTGTAAGATATGCAACCTGATTCCTTTACACTTTTTTTAACTAGTTCTTTTGCAAGATTTATAAATTCATCTATCTTGTCTTGTTTAACAATAGACTTAGCAGTAATAGTAATCATTTTTTCACCTTATTTTTATAGTATCTTCCTAAAGCATCTGCTGATAATATTGCACTATATATCATTTCCTCAGTAACATCAATGGGCTCTCTTAGTATTAAAGGTGATTTCATTACAGCTTTAGCTGCCACTCTTATTTTTTCTTCTGTTATTTCCTTCACCCCAATTTCTTCTAAAGTTACAGGTAACCCAACATCCAAGCTAAAATTAGCCACTTCTTCTATTTCACTCTTATCTCTATTTTCCAGCACTAGTTGACATAAAACCCCAAAACCAACCTTTTCTCCGTGAAGATAACTATGACATTCTTCCAGAGCTGTAAGCCCGTCATGAAAAGCATGAGCTCCTGATGCCCCATTACTTTCCGCTCCTATTCCACTTAAAAGAGAATTAACCTCTATAATGTTTTCTAAAGCCACGCTGCAAGCTCCAGCCTCAGCATCTAATTTTGCTTTTAATCCTTCATTAATAAGAACTTTATAACATTCTTTTGCTATGGCATAGGAAGCAATAGTCCTTTTAAATTCTCCTTTTATATTATTAAAGGAATCAGATTCTTTGCACGCTCTAGCTTCAAAATATGTGGCAAGAGCGTCTCCCATTCCTGCTAGCAATAATCTTACTGGAGCCTTAGAAATGATTTCTGTATCTAAAAGAACTACATCTGGGCCTTTATCATAGAATATTTCTTTAATATGCTCACCTGTTTCTGAATAAATCACTGATAATGCACTGGTAGGAGCATCTGTAGATGCTGATGTAGGTACTATTATTAATGGCAATTGCAGTGTGTTAGCTACTAGTTTGGCTGTATCAAGTGTTCGTCCTCCACCAATGCCAATAATTACATCATATCCACCTTTCTTTGCAATTTTCGTATATTTATTTGTATTTTCAATTGATACCTGTCCTTCAAATTTTTCTGATGATATTTTTGAATTCTTATATATATTTCTTAACTTATCTGATATAGAATTATATAAAAATCCATCTATAACTGCCAAAATATTTTTTCCAAAAATATCAGTATAGCTTTCTAAGTTACTAAGTTCACCGTATCCTTGAATATATTTTGCCGGGGATAAAAATGCTCTTGTACTTTTTTTAACCTGTCCCATAGTAAATTCACTCCTCTTACACATTGTAAATAATTTAAAGATACTTCAAAACGTTTTCATTTTATTCGTTATAATTAAAATTAATTCGTCAATAACCGTACGCTTTACTCACTTAGAATCAATCTAATTTATTTCAACGTTTTTTCTTATTAGACACATAAATATAGTACATAATGTTAAACATATACCAATTGTATAATATGAATAATATACCCCTATAAAATCATTTAAAACACCTATCAGCATGCTAATTCCCATAGCTATCAAAGTACCACACATCAATATCAATCCAGTAATATATGATGCCTTCTTTTTAAATACTTTACTTATAGTTGTAATTGTAACCGGGAATATCAAAGAATAGAATAAACCTGATATGGCTATCAAGATAAGTCCATTTTCTTTTAACAGCATACCCAGTATAGTAACAGCAGCAGCTAATACACCGTAAGATATAATACTTCTAAAATATCCAAATTTATCTGCTACAAATCCTCCAAATATCCTTCCTACTGTCATAATTCCAAAGAATAAAGCTACATATAAAGATCTTTTGTCTGCATTTAAGGAATATGCTTCATTCATATAATTTACAAACCAATTACCAGTACCATATTCACAGGATAGGTAAAATCCTGCTGCTAGTATATATAATATTAAAACTTTGTTTCCAATCACATCGGATATATTTACCTTCTCTTTGCTACCTTCTTCTATGTCTTCTTTTATATTTTCTTCTATCTTTTTTTCAGGTATTTTTATTATTAATAAATACACAAACAAAGCTATACTAACTATAAACATGAACAAATAAAAATTGCTCCAGGGTACTCCTTTAAATAGCAGGTTGCCAGTAACTTTTTGCACTGTAGTTGTACCAACTCCATAAGCAAAAACTAAGAAGTTCATCAATACAGCTGTAGATGCTACTGGTAAGGTTGGCCCCAAAGTATTAATACTAACGTTAAACATAGCCATACCAGCATTTACTCCAAATAAACCAATTATTAAAAGTGCATAATTCTTACAAAATATTAGTGCTAATAATGCTATAATTTCAATTACAAATCCTAAAGCTATAATTTTTTTGTAAGATCCTATTTTTTCAATAAGAATTCCGCCCAAATATTGAAAAACAGCATATGCAAACAAACTGGCCATAAGTACGTATCCTATTTGTGTGTTATCTACCCCAAATTGCTGTTTAAAGATCGGTATAAATATACCTTTAAAATTATCACTCATAGACACTATAAGGTACATCATTACCAATAGTACTATAATAGAAACATTAGTATGATTTACTTTCTTCTTAGAATTTAGGTCTGAATTTTGCATAATTTCCACCTCTTCCAAATAATTGTTCCTATTTAATTATGATAGAACCTATTTTTTATTGAATAACGATGTCATTTATTCCATTTCCTTTTAAGATATCTAATATGGAGTCCATCTTTTCTTTTGATGGAGTTTGTACTTCAGATAAAATATATTTTTTCCCTACTTTTTCATATTTAGCTTTTCCATAAGAATGGTATGGTAATAAATTAACTTTTCCCTTGAATTGTATCCTTTTAAGTATATTTGCTATCTCTATAAAGTTTTCTTTTTGGTCATTATATGATGGAATGACAGGTATCCTGAATATAGTTTCTTTTAGTTTTGATATTTTTTCTGCATTTTCAAGTATAATATCATTTCTAACCCCAGTATATTTTTTATGTTTTTTATTATCCATTTGTTTTAAATCAAACAATACTAAATCCATATCCCTAACTGATGCCCAAAATTTTTTCCATTCACAATATCCAGTAGTTTCTATAGCTACATGTATACCTTTTTCCTTAAGTTTAGGAACAATTTCTTGTAAAAATTTATAATATAGAGTTGCTTCTCCCCCCGAAAAGGTAACTCCTCCACCGGAGTTTTTATAGAATAGACTATCTTTCTCTATTTCGCTGATTACTTCATCTACAGTCATGATTTTGCCTATAATTTCTTTAGCGTTTGTAGGACATACTTCTAAGCATTCCCCACAATCAGTACATTTTTCCATGTGAAATTGTACTTTCCCATCCTTTACTATAGAAGCACCAAATTTGCACTTCTGAACACAAGCCCCACAATTTATACATTTATTGAGTGTAGTTACTACCTGTTGCTTGATACTTTGGGACTCTGGATTGGAACACCATAAGCAGCTCAGAGGACATCCTTTAAAAAATATTATTGTCCTTATGCCAGGTCCATCATGAATAGAATATCTCTGTATGTTAAATATAAGTGCTGTGTTCTCCAAAACCTCATCTCCCATTCTATAAATAGAGCTACAGCCTTAGAGGCTGCAGCTCTAACATCAATTGTTCTTTCTTAGTTGCAGTTTATGCTTCAACTAAATATATTGGATAAATTTAAAAATTTGCATACTCAGCTCTGTCTATAATGTCATCTTGAACGGCCTTATCTAATTCTACAAAGAAAGCGCTATAACCTGCTACTCTTACTATTATTCCTTTATATTTTTCTGGATCTCCCTGAGCTTTTTTTAAAGTTGCTGCATCCACCACATTAAATTGAATATGCCATCCACCTATATCAAAATAAGATTTTATTAAATTTTTAAGAGCAGCTTTACCAGACTCCGTTTCCAGTAACTTTGGAGTAAATTTTTGATTAAGAATAGTTCCATTATATACTTTTAAATGATCTAATTTAGATGCAGATTTTGTAACAGCTGTAGGTCCCTTTAAATCGGTACCATGTTGTGGTGCAATGCCATCAGACAAAGTTTCCTTGCCCAATCTTCCATCTGGTAATGCTCCTACATGTAAACCTAGCGGTACATTAGCTGATACTGAGTATATACCTGGTCTATATACCCCGCCTCTTGTATTTTTGTGTTTTGAAACTTCTTCACAGTATATATTTGCCACTTCTTTTCCCAAATTATCAACATAGTCCTCATCATTTCCCCATTTAGGAGCTTTATTTATAAGCATTTGCCTTAAATATTCTTGTCCTTCAAAATTCTTATCTAATGCATCAATTAACTCTTTCATAGAGATCTTTTTATCTTCAAATACTAATTTTTTAATTGCAGCCATAGAATTAGCTACATTTCCCAGACCAACACCTTGAGGTCCTGTATAATTGTATCTTGCTCCACCAGCTGTAATATCTAAAGCTTTTTCTACACAATCATCCATTAATAATGAAAAATATGGCAATGGATGATATTTATCATGAGTTTTTTCTATTATGTTTAAAGCTGAAACCATTTCATTTACGTAAGCAGACACTTGCTCTCTAAATGCTTTAAATACATCTTCTATACTATTAAATTTTCTTGGGTCTCCAGTTTTTGGTCCGATTTGTTTTCCACTTAGCCTGCAAACACCATCATTTAAAGCAAGTTCTAATGCCTTTGCTATATTACTCATAGCAGCATTAGTCATACCATTACAGTGAGGTGGTACTGCTTCAACGCAGCCAGATATACTATAATCTCTAGCTTCTTCTAAAGGCACTCCTAAAGAAACCAACATTGGTACGGCTATCCTGTCATTAAAGAATTGTGGTTTACTTCTTCCAGTACTTGAAACTCGTACAGCTGCCATAAAGAATTCTTCTGGAGTATTTTCATGTATTCTTACAGATAAATTTGGTTGAGACAACTTAGTATCAGCCTCTGCTTTTAAACACATATAGGATAATTCATTAGTAACATCATTACCATGTGAATCCACCCCGCCTATTACCATGTTCTCAGATATAGAAAATCCCGCATAATATTTAGCACCTTCATAATCATAAGCTCTCATAACCTCTGTAAATTTAATCCATAAACACTCTATTAATTCCTGAGCCTCATGTTTAGTAATTTCACCCTTTTCTATACTACTCTTATAGAAAGGATACATATACTGATCAAATCTTCCAACGGAAACAGCAAGCCCATTTTGCTCTATATATAAAACTAAATGTGTTAACCAAAAAGATTGGATTGCTTCTCTAAAGTTAGTTGGAGGATTTTCTGGAACTCTACTACAAATATCTGCTATATTTTCTAATTCTTTTTTCCAGTTTTCATCAGTCTCATTTTTTGCTAATTTCCTAGCTTCTTCTGCATACCTATGAGCCCAATCAACCATAGCATCACATAAAATCAATTCTGACTGATAGAAATCATACTTTTCCCCATAATCTGGTTCTGTAATATCCAACGTTTCTAATTTTTCTATAACTTCCTGCTTTAATCCTTTAAAACCCTTATTTAAAACCTTTTCATAATCGGCTATAATATGACCTATACTTCCAGCTAAATGAATACCTACAGAAAAAATTTGATTCTCTAAAGTAACAAGTTTCCTTGTTCTCTCCGGCATAGCTTTTAGAGCTATTTCTTGTATTGTTTTTCCCTTCCAATAAGGTATTACTTCTTCTAGTAATTCTTTCCTTACAGCTTGTGGAAGAACCAACCTATCCTGCTCTCTCTTTTCAAATAAATCGATTTCTTTTTCTAAATAACCTGCCTCTGTTTCTGGGAAAAGAGGTGCTGATCTTAATTTACTGGCTTGGTTACCTACTATTGGCTGATCCTTTTGAATAAATATAGTCATTTTTGTAAGTACATCTGCGATAGATTTAGCACGCCTTATTACCATAGGTTCGCCTTCGCTTTGCTTGTAAGATTCTGTTACTATTCTAGCTCTTTCAATACACATTTCAGGTTTGACTAGCAATAATTCGTTGTTAAGTTTAACAGTTCTCCAAAAATCGGAAACTATTCCATAAGGATTTTCTACAGGTTCACAAACAACTAAATTTTCCATAAATTATTCCCTCCATAAATTATAATTTGAAGCAAGTTCTTAATTCAGGTGGGGATTCTTTTACCCCGTCTGAATTTTAGAACTGCAAATGCATGGCTTACTTGGCGTTGAACTCCCACTTTCACAGAGTGCGCGGGAGACTTACGCCAAGTTAGTCAGGTGAAAATTCATTTAAGTGTTTGAATATCTAGTTTTCAACATTTCAAATTCTTATGTTTACGATTACATACCTAAGTTTAATTCCACGTTACAATCTTCTGTATTTTCATTATATATCTATATTAAGCCTTTTTATATGACCAATCATATAAAGTCCATAATTTTTTATTGTATCTTCGTATATATTTATAGAATCTCATAAAAGCATATTAAGCAAATCATATTCTCTGTCTTTATTAGTATTTGCAATATTTACATCATTAAAGCTTACATCGATTATTTCATTATTTCTAATTCCAACTACTCTTCCTGTACACCCTGCTATTAGCAATTCCACAGCTTTAGCACCCATTTTACTTGCCAATATTCTATCAAAACCAGATGGGTTGCCTCCTCTTTGTATAAATCCCAAAACTGTATTTCTTATACTAATATTTAGCTTTTTTTCAATATATTTTTGCAGTTCTTGTATATCATATATTCTTTCAGTTATTATTATTAGATTATCACTTTTCCCTTTATTTATATTTTTACTTAGTTTATCACATATAGTATCAAAGTCCAACTTTCTCTCAGAAGTAGATATTATGTCTCCCCCTCCTGCTAAAGCAGAATACAAAGCTAAATCCCCACAATACCTTCCCATCACTTCTACAATAGTAGTCTTTTCATGAGAAGCATCCGTATCTTTTATCTTACCTATACATTCTAATACCGTATTTAATGTTGTATCAAAACCTATACAATAATCTGTGTAACCTAAATCATTGTCTATAGTTCCTGGTAAACCTACAACTTTTACTCCTAATTTACTAAGTTTCTCTGCTCCTTTAAAGGAACCATCTCCTCCAATTACAACTACACTATCTATGCCAAATTTATTCAGTGTCTCCAATCCCTTTTTTCTTACATCTTCTTTTATAAATTCTGTACACCTTGCAGTTTTAAGTATAGTTCCTCCTTTTTCTGAAATATTATCTACAATTGAATCCTCTAGTTTTATTAATTTCTCATCTATTAATCCTTTATAACCATATTTTATACCCCAAACTTCAACATTATTATAATTTGCCGATTTCACTACTGCTCTTATGGCAGAATTCATTCCAGGTGCATCTCCCCCACTGGTTAAAATTCCTATTTTCATTTATTTCACCTACTTTATATAAACTTTGGCATGTAGAAGAGAAATGAACTGCCAATAGGTACTCCATTTCTTTTAGTTTTATTTAGAATATTTAGCTTCTATTTCAGCAACTTTATTCAACCTTTTTTCATGTCTTCCACCTTGAAATTTAGTCTTTAAAAAAATGTCTACAATGTCCAAGGCAACACCTACACCAACTACCCTTTGTCCTAAAGCTAATATATTAGCATTATTGTGTTCTCTGCAAGCATGAGCACTAAAAGTATCACTGCAAAGTGCTGCTCGTATTCCAGGAACTTTATTTGCAGCTATAGAAATTCCTATACCAGTACCACAAACAAGAATTCCCAAATCAGAATTCCCATTTTTTATATCTTCTGCAACTTTCAGTGCATAATCAGGATAATCACAGGATTTTTCTGTAAAAGTTCCAAAATCATTTATTTCATAATCTTCATCCTTTAAATGTTTTACTATTTCTTGCTTTAATGGTAATCCAGCATGATCACTGCCTATAGATATTTTCATTTTAAACTCCCCCATATAAAAATTTAGTCATATTTCTTGATTATGAAATTACTTAACAATCCCATCCACCTATATTTACTTTAATTCCTTCTTCTTCCATTAATTTTTTACATAATTCTGCTGTTTCCAAGGGGCATTCCTCTAAATCTTCCATATCATAATACTTTTCAATTAATTTGTATTTACTTGAACCTATTTGATGAAATGGCAATACATGAACCTTATTGATTTTATCATGTTCTTTTAAATATTTTATTATTTTTATAAATTCATTACCATCATTTACGTTTGGTATCAACGGAATACGTACTATAATATTTTTGTTTATACTTAAAAGATATTCAAAATTTTCAAGTATTTTTTCATTATCTACTCCGGTCCAAAATTTATGCTTATCACTGCTTATAAGTTTGATATCATATAAAAATACATCTGTATTTAATGCAATTTCTTCTATAGCCTCTCTGCTGCAATATCCACAGGTTTCAACTGCTGTACTTATGCCTTTTTCTTTGATTTTTTGAAGAAATTCTTTGGCAAAACTATGGTAGAGGGTTACTTCCCCTCCACTCAAAGTAATTCCGCCTCCACTTTCCTTGAAAAAAAACTCATCTTTTATTACCTCTGAATAAATTTCATCTACGGTCATCTTGCTACCACATAGAGTTCTTGCACCAGCTAAACATACCTCAGCGCACTTACCACAGCCGTTACATTTTTCTCTATCTATATTTATAATAATATTTCCATTTGAATCCAATTCATTAGACGTATTTTCACATATTTTATAACAAGCTTTGCAGTTAACACATTTACTTGCATCTATCATTAAAACTTGCTTTGCAGTAAGATTTTCAGGATTTTGACACCATTTGCACCTAAGAGGACATCCCATAAAAAATACCACGGTTCTAATGCCTGGTCCATCATGAACACAAAATTTCTGTATATTTGATATATAAGCCGCTTGTGACATGCTATCACTCCCTATTTTACAAGTGCTCCTTTGGAAAATCTTTGGATTATATTATCCTGCTGAACTGGAGATAACGCTATGAAGTATGCCGATAATCCGCCCATTCTTATTTTTAAATTCTTATGTTTTTCAGGATTGATTTTTGCTTCTTTCATCTCTTCTACACTGCAGGTTGTAAAAGTAGCTATCTGACCTCCAAGATTACAAAAAGTCTTAATAACACTTTCCATTCTCTTCATACCAACATCACCTAAAAATTCATTTTTATTAAGAGATATGTCTAAAGGACATCCACAATAGTATCTTAATAAATCTGGCTTTGTTGCACTTTTTATAACTGCCGTAGGTCCCTTTATATCAAAACCTGGAGTTGGTGCATAGTTTGGAGCTAGTGATTCTCTATTTAATCTTCCATCTGGACTTGCATTTAAAGTTCTGCCAAGTGCTGCATAATTTTCAAATGTACCTATACCACATGGAATTAATAGTTTATCCTGTTTAATTCTCCATATTTCAATTTTAGATTCAAAATCTTTCATAACCTTTGATAAAATTTCATCTGCATAATCATCATCATTTCCATATTTAGGTGCTTTATTTAATGCCATTAAACGAAGTTTTTCATATCCCTTCCAGTTATTTGTAATAGCATTTTTGAAATCTTCAAGTGTTGCTACCTTGTCTTCAAATACAAGCTTTTTTATTGCAGACAGTGAATCAACTACATTTGAAAGTCCTGTAATAAGTAACAAATGGAATGTATACTTTACAGCGTTGGCGTCTGTAATATCACGTCCCTTTTCTATACATCCATCCATTATAGAAGATATTAATGGATCTGGAGCAATCATTTTAGATAGTCCTAAATTATCTAAACGACGCTGAATTTGGAAATCAATCTGAGAATCAATCTGTTTACAATATGCTGCATAAAAACTATCAAAATCAGTATATGAAGATATGTCACCTGTATCTATACCTTCCATATCACCAGACTGCAACGTGATTCCCCTTGTAAATACCCATTCAAGGCATCTTAGATTCATAATGTGTGCATAGCTGAAATGGCTTTTACCAGGTATCAAACATTCCCAGCATCCGTCATTTGAATAATCTCTTGCCTCTTCTGTAGGAATGCCAATTTCTTCAAAACCAGGTATAATTGCATCATCATTATAAATTGCAGGCTCACCTTCGCTGTTTCTTAAACACACTGTAAGCTCTCTCCAGAATTTATCTGGTGTTTTACTGGATACACGTGCCGAAAGCGTTGGCATTAGAAGACCCATTTCAAAACGCAGCTTTAATAGCTTATAACTAATTTCATTTGTTCCATCTTCACCATCTGGACGTAGTCCAGCAATAATCATATTCATTAGCCAATCATTTCCAGATTGACCAAAATTAAAGTTTGCTTCACTATTATCATCCTCATCTTCCTGCCAGCTCAGTGCTCTGATGTCATAACCGCCAGATTCATGTCCTCCTGTTTCCTCCATACCTGTTGTATATTCTGGTTTCATTCCCTGAGAGAATAAACCAAAATCATAATGATTTTCCCACTTCTTTATATCCGTACAAATCCTCTCATTACATTTGGCAAGAAATGATCCTATAATATCAGTTGCAAATTCATCTGTAATAATACCTTTTTCTATATCGCTTTTATAATATGGATATAGATGTTGATCAACACGTCCAAGAGGAACATATTCGCCGCCGCTATTTACCATACAATATGCGAACCAATAGGCTTGAGTTGCTTCATGTAGTGTTTCTGATGGGTGGTATGGAACACGACTACATACCTTGTATATTTCAAATAACTCTTTCTTACGAATTGGATTTGTTTCCAATGAACTTGCTTTTAGTGCTTCCTCTGCATGACGATTTGCAAAACTTATAGCACCTTCTATAGCAATTAGCATTGCTCTATATTCATCAATAGCTAACTGGTCTGGAATATCACTTTCATAAATTCTGTCCATAGCTGACTTTATTTCATCTATAATCCCCACAAATCCAATCTTAAGAACCTTCTCCCAGTGTGGTGGATGATGACCCCATACAGAATTTTCATTCATCTTGTATTCCTTAGCTTTTCTCAGTTCATCCTCTGTTGCATAAATAGGAAGTACTGTACCAAACCCTACACTGTTCATATTCGGATTACCAACAATTAATTCATCATGCTTTATATAGGCTGGCAAGTTTTGACCCATATATCGTGTTGCAATACCTTTACGTACAACGATTGGTTCATTAATATTATTATCTGTTAAAACGTTTACATCATTAAAATACCATATTCCAGGATCTCTGAATTCTTTTGTGAAAATTCTTTCTTTTATTTTTTCAAGTCTTTTTGTAAGCATAATATATTCCTCCTCTAATCGTTTTCTTTTAAAATATTTTTATTAATTATTTGAGCACATATTGTTGTTAATGCAATAGCTGCAGCAATAACATAAAATGCTTTCTGAACACCAACTATATCGTTAAGCAATCCAATACCCATACTGCCTAACATGGCAATCAAAGTTCCACACATCAGTATTAAACCAGTTGCATAAGATGTAGCTTCCTTAAATACTCTACCGATTGTTGTAATAATTGTTGGAAAAATAATAGAATAAGCAAAACCTGCTAAACCAAAAATCAATAATCCTTGTTCACCCATTATAATGCCTAGAAATGACATTAAAGTTGCAATCACTCCATAAATAAGTATACTTTTAAAATGCCCTATTTTATCTACAATAAAGCCGCCAAATAAACGTCCGATAGTCTCACATCCAAAGAACAAAGCCACATAGAAGGCACTTTTATCTGCAGTAAACTTAAAAGATTCATTCATGTAATTTACAAACCAGTTTCCAATACCAAATTCTGCAGCAAGATAAAGACCACATATTCCGATGTAAAGATAAAGCATCTTATTGGAAAATAAGTCCTTTTTATTCCAATGTATTGTTTCTACTTTTGGCTTATATGGTATTTTAATAGCCAATAGATATATAAATAGCACACTTATAGCAGCTAACATGAAAATATAGAAACTTCTCCATGGTATACCCCCTGCTAAAAGATTTCCTGATATTTTTTGAATCGCCGTATTACCTGCACCATATGAAAAATTAATAAAATTCATCAATACTGCAGTAGATGCAACAGTAAGAACCGGTCCCAATGTATTCACACCAATATTAAACATTGCCATACCTGCATTTAATACAAACATTCCTACAATCAATACGGCAAAATTTGGACAATTAATCAAAATTAGTAATGCTACTATTCCTGCAATAAAACCAGATGCAATTATCTTCTTATAACCATATTTTTCAATAAGGATGCCTCCTATATATTGAAATACTGCATATGCAAACAAACTCGCAGTTAATACATATCCAATTTCCGTATTGCTTACTTTAAATTCACCTTTAAAAAAGGGCACAAAAATTCCTTTAAAGTTGTCACTCATTGCAACTACTATATACATAAGCACCAGCAGTAAAACTATGGGCCAATTTTTGACTTTTTGCTGTTTTACTTCCATAATTCACCCCCTAATTTAATAACTTATTTCCTCCAAAATTTTTCCGCTGAAGTATATTAGTTCTATATTATATTGAAATTTATATTAGCTAAAAATATTCTTTAATATATAACTCTTTACATTGCTCATTTCTTCTAGAGTATATTGGACTCCCTCTCTTCCTATACCAGTCATTTTAGTTCCACCAAAAGCCATATCTGTATGTCTATAGTTTCCTGTTCCGTTTATCACAACATTTCCCACTTCAATTTTTGATGCTATATTTATAGCTGTTTTAGTATTCTTAGTTACAATTCCACAATGAAGACCGTATATAGGTGCATTTGCTATTTCAATAGCCTCTTCTTCAGTGTCAAAACCAATTATAGGTATTGCTGGTCCAAATATCTCCATATCTTTAGCTATATCCATATCTAGTGTTACATCTACCAATACAGCAGGTTCAAAAAAGGCTTTGTTTCTAGTTCCTCCATATACACATTTTGCACCCTGCTCAATTGTATGTTTAACTTGTTTTTCAATATCTATGGCTGCTCTTTCACTTATCAAACATCCTATATCTGTGCTATAATCAGCTGGATTTCCCCTTTTTACTTTTTCAAGTCTTTTTATAAGTTTCTCCGTAAACTCTTCTTTAACTTTATTACTAATAACTACTCTCTTTGTAGCACAACAAGTCTGTCCAGTATTTGTTATTCTTCCAAGTATAGTCTCTTCTACTGCAAAATCTATGTCTGCATCCTCCAATACTATCATGGCATCGTTTCCACCCAGCTCTAAAAATACATTATGGAGATATTTTGATGATTTTTCAGCTACTTCAATACCAACCTCAGTACTTCCTGTTAAGCTAACAGCATTTATATCATGACTCTCTATAAGATGATTTCCTACTACAGAACCTCTTCCCGTTACTATTTGCACTGCACCTTTAGGTACTCCTGCCTCTAATAAAAGCTCCACAAGCCTTATAGCTGTCAAAGGATTATCCGTAGCCGGCTTTATAATAACTGCATTCCCCATTACAAGAGCTGGTGCTACTTTATGAAAGAATAATTCCACAGGATAGTTAAATGGTACTATGCAGGCAATTACTCCCAATGGTTCTCTTTTTGTAAATATTAAATCTTTACCACATTCTGATTGACAATCAGGCATTACTTCACCACATAGGTGATTGGCTCTTTCAATAAAGCCTGTGAATATTTTTGCGGCTGTACCTACTTCT
This sequence comes from Clostridium arbusti SL206, assembly GCF_000246895.1. GTDB lineage: Bacteria > Bacillota > Clostridia > Clostridiales > Clostridiaceae > Clostridium_I > Clostridium_I arbusti. The sequence continues at coordinate 17,103 of NZ_BAEV01000073.1, forward strand.
CCTTCACATTCCTTTATTATTTTACCAGTTTCACTACATTCTAATTTTGATAGTTCTGATTTGTGTTCTTCTAGCAATTTAACATATTTTTTAAGTATTGTGGAGCGTTCATATAACGGTGTCTGCCCCCAAACTTTCTTACCATTTTGAGCAGCTTGTATAGCTTTTTGTATATCTTCCGGTGTGGCGCTTGGTACAGTATCCAAAACTTCTTGTGTGGCAGGATTTAAAACCTGTATTACCTTTTCATCACTTGAATTGACCTTTTCCCCATTAATAATCATCTTCATAATACAAACCTCCATTTTTATTTAATTATTCTGAACTTTTAAACACCTTTTCTTTAGCTTGACTAAAACCTTTTCAAAGAACCTTAAAGTATACTATTAAATTCTACAATTACTATTTTAGGACCTTTTAATAAATTTTTATATGACCAATTTTACAATTTTTTTCAATTATTATTATACATTTGTACAGTTCAAGGTTGTCATATTTTATTAGTCATGGATTCTAGAATAATTACACATAAATCAATTGATGAGAAAATTTCACCTGAATTAAGAACTTGCTTCAATTTTGAAAGTATAATTACCTCTTTCATCTATATTGTTTATTTAGGACCTTTAGTGTCTATATTCAAAATATAACTGCAAAGATTTCTGCAGCTGCTATACCACCACACATTGGAGCAATAACTGGAATCCATGAATATGACCAATCAGAACCATTTTTCCCATCTATAGGAATGAGAAAATGTACAATTCTTGGAGCTAAATCTCTAGCAGGATTTGTTGCAAATCCTGTAGTTCCCCCCAATCCTGTACCTATTACTAAAATTATAAATGCTACAAATACTGTTCCAACTCCATCTGCAGTCTTTGCAGCACCCACACCTAAAATTGTAAATATCAGCATAAATGTAGCTATAAATTCTGAAATAAAATTCATAATATAATTTCTTATTGCTGGAGTTGTACAGAAAATCGAAAGTATTTTATCTGATGGTATATCTTTACTTGCCGACCAATGTGGCTGATACTGAATCCAAACGAGAACTGCCCCTATAAATCCTCCAAGCATTTGGCTGCCTACATAACCTGGTACTTCTGTCCATGGAAATTTACCTATTATAGCAAATGCTACTGTAATTGCAGGATTGAAATGTGCACCACTTATTCCTCCAAATATCAGTGCAGGAACTCCAACTGCAAGACTCCATCCAATTATACAAAAAAGTGAGCCGGCATTTTGATTTTTACTTTTGTTCAATGTAACATTAGCACAAACTCCATCGCCTAAAAATATAAGAATTGCTGTTCCTGTAAATTCAGCCAAATAGTGAGACATAAAATTTTCTCCCTTCACTTTTATCAAGTATAAATTCTATATCAGTTTTCAATATTATTTATTCAATGCCATTTCAAATAAAGCATCCTATATTAAGATGCTTTAACGTAATATTAAAGTGCTATTTTAAGTATTTCTACTATGTCTTTTTTATACAACTTTTTAAATGATCCTAGAGGGCCTCTTTCAGTAGCCTTTACTGCCATTTCTTCAAAATGTTTATCATCAATGTTTAATTCTGTTAATGATGTTGGGAGATGTAGTTCTTTATAAAAATTTTTAGTTCTGTTAATTCCCTCCATAGCTATCTTTTCTAAAGACCCATATTCAAGATCTACATCCCATACTCTTACAGCATATTGTACAAATCTATTTACATCTTCCTTATAAACATATTTCATCCATGCAGGAATAATTGCCGTTAATCCTGCTGCATGTGTAACATCATATATAGCACTTACCTCATGTTCAATAAAATGAGATGCCCAATCTGGTGTCCTTCCACTATCTGTGTATCCATTATGAGAAAATGAAGCTGCAAGCATTATTTCGGAACGGGCATCTATGTCCTTAGGATTTTCCATAACTATTCGGCCATTGTATATCATTGATTTAAGCAAAGCTTCACATAACCTATCAGTGAAATCGTTTTTCCATCCTGGTGAAAAATATTTTTCCATTGTATGAGACATTATATCTACAACACCACAAGCAGTTAAAAATGGCGGTATCCCTATTGTTAATTCTGGATTTAACATAGCAAATGAAGGTCTTAACTCCAAACTGTCAATAGATAATTTTTGTTTTGTATCACTTTTACTAATAACTGCTCCTGTACTTGTCTCACTCCCAGATGCAGGCATCGTAGTAATAACTCCGATAGGCAGAGCTTCTTCTATTATACCCGCTTTGCCTGTAAAATAGTCCCATACATCTCCATCATAAGAAACACCTGCTGCAATCCCTTTAGCTGTATCAATTATACTGCCGCCTCCTATTGCCAATATGAAATCTACATTGTTCTTTTTACATATTTCAATACCTTCATGTATTTTACTTAAATCTGGATTTGGTTTAATTTCCTTAAGTTCCATAACCTTTAAATTAGCTTCTGTTAAGGATTTTATAACTCTGTCATAAAGACCTATCTTTTCAATTAGACCATCTCCATAGTGAATTAAAATAACATTTTTACTTTTACTAATATCATTTATCCTCTTACCTACAGTAGATTCAACACCCCTTCCAAAAATAATCGAAGTTTTATTGGAAAATTCAAAATTTTTCATACTTGTCTCCCCCTTAATTATTTAAATTTCTGTACTATACTTGAAATTTTTTGTTCCTAAACATCTACCTATCTTATCTTTAATTTGCTTAAGACCTTTTTATTTTTTGAATATGTACTTAAGCCCTATAATTACTATTGTAGGACCTTTTAATAGATTTTTATATGACCAATTTTACAATTTTTTTAATTATTATTATGCATTCGTATATTTAATAATATTAACATTTAAACCAGTTATTTTGATAAATCTTATAATTTAACCTGACTAACTTGGTGTAAGTCTCCCACGCACTCTGTGAAAGTGATTCGCACCAAATTAAAATTTGGGCTCTCTACTTTCTTAAAGTGGG
>NZ_BAEV01000072.1 GCF_000246895.1 Clostridium arbusti SL206
CGTAATAGCACCACTATCATCAGAACCTATTTCCTTGTATAATTCAAAATATTCGTCGCATCTTTGACTTGTTATTTATTTTCACATGCCTAAGCTTTTTAATCTTTATATAAATTATAGACACATTATTTCAGAGTACATTACTTATTATATATTATCTACCAATTTGTTTATTATTACCCTGACCAAATTCAAGGCCTAAAGCAATTATAATATTTAAAAGGTCTGCGGAAAACACAGACCTTTTAAAATACATAAACACAGTTAATTATATCATTTTCATAGAAATTTTCAATAAGAGAATAAATATTTAAATATTATAAAGTTTTTATTTAATTATTAAATATATTTTAGATTTCTCTAATAATCAGATAAATTCTTTATTGTAATATTTAGGCACATTCAAATAAATAACTAGTCAGTATGCTAATCTATTTTGACTCACTATTTATTTTCATATGCCTTAAGTAAAATATTTTTAACTTTATTGTTCTCTCCACAGTTCTATAGTATATTAATAATGTTATATATTCTGTGATTTTAATCACTTCTGATGATATAATATTAACTACATACCGTATAAATAAATCTTATAAAATAACAGGAGGACCGATATGTATAAGCTAATAGCTATTGATATGGACGGCACACTATTAAAAGATGACAAGACAATTTCAAAAGAAAACTTTGATGCTATACAAAGAGCTCGTAAAAATAATGTAAAAGTTGTCTTAGCTACAGGAAGACCAGTTAAAGGTATTGAGAAATATTTAAAAGAATTAAATCTAATAGGCGAAGATGAGTATGCAGTTACCTTTAATGGAGCAGTAGTTCAAACTACCACAGGTAATCATATAATGGCTAAGACCCTTATGACACTTGAAGATCTTCACTATCTTTATAACCTCAGTAAGGAGTTAAAAGTAAACATTCACGCACATACCACTGAAGAATGTATTACTCCAAAGTCAAGCAAATATAGTGTACTAGAAGCTGAATTGAACTCAATTCCTTTAACTGAAATTGATTTTGATAATCTTAATGAGAATACAACTATAGTTAAAGTTATGTTTATTGATGATGAGAAAACTTTAGATAGAGTAATAAAAGCTCTACCAAAAGATATATATGAAAAATATACTATAATGAGAAGTATGCCTTATTTCTTAGAATTTTTAAACAAAAATGCTAACAAAGGTACTGGAGTAAAACTACTTTCAGAAAAGCTTGGCATTAAACAGAATGAAATTATATGCGCTGGTGATGCAGATAATGATAAACACATGCTTAAATATGCGGGGCTTGGAGTTGCCATGGGAAATGCATCTGATAACATAAAAGAAATTGCCAACTTTACAACTAAAACCAATGAAGAAGATGGTATTGCTTATGTAATTGATAAATTTATATTTAATAAAGATATTTAATCTATTTTCTGTAGAATTCATAGATAGAAATAATTATTTAACTTTTATCTTAAAATGACCAACTCTAATGCATTAGAGCTGGTCATTTTTGTTTTTAATGCTATATAAATATTGTATTTATTAAAAATAATAAATACAAATAATTTTTTATAAATTAGTATTCATTCAGTATAAGTATTTGTTTATATATAACCTTTCAAATATCAATTCCAACAACTGTCAACTTTACTATTTTTATATGATTTTATTTCAACTTTTATAATTAAAATTAAAATCATATAATATAAAGTTTTATTAGACTTCATAAAACTTTTACCATATAATAGTATATATGTCATCATTGAATTTTAACAAGGAGGCATGAAATGTTTTTTCTTTCAAGCTTATCATTAATTTGCTCTTGTATTTATTTTTATATGGCAATACATACTTTTAATTTAAAAAAGAATTCAATTTCAACAAAATTATTTCTTATATCTTGTGCAAGTATGTTTATATGGTCCTTTTCCTATGGCTTTTTTTATATTAGCACAGGAACTACACAAACTACTTTTTCAAAAATATCATCCTTTGGTTGGTGCTATTCCCCTGCTATCTTTTTGCATTTATCTCTAGCTTTTACTAGAAATAGATTTATAAAAAAAACTATAATTAATTATATCCTATATATACCAGGTACTATATTTGTATTTATTAGATTGTTTTTTATTAGTTCTGATGAATTAACTTCATCAGTGTTACTGAACTTGTTTTATAAATCCAATTTTATATACAATTTAAGCTTTACCACCCTATGCTGTTTAATACTTTTAATGAGCAGTATAAAAACAACAAGTATAAAAGAAAAAAAGCAAAATAAAATAATTATACTTACTGGTCTATTTTCCTATGCTTCTAACATCATAATGCAGTATACTTTATCTATTTATGGATTACATAATATACCTCAAATAGGGCAAATTCTTAATTTAGCTGTTTTTGGAGGAATTTATTATTCAATTATAAATTATGAGCTATTTGAAATACCTCCAAGTCTAACAATGAGGAATCAATCAAGTGAAAATAAGGTATATGAGCATAAAAAAACAGAGCAGCAGCTAAAAGAAAGTGAAGAAAGATTTAAAATAATGTTCTATAAACATGCTTCCATTATGTATATTTTTGATTCTGAAACCTTATATATATTAGATGTTAATGATGCAGCTACTAGATTTTATGGATATTCCTATGAAAAATTTAAGACAATGAAAATAACTGAAATAAATATATTTGATGAATCTACTATAAAAAACATAATAAAAGAAGTATATATTAATGATACTATTCCCTACAAAACTAAACACATACTTTCCAATTGTACTATTAAAGATGTGGAAATACATGCAAGCCCTATCACTTTTAATAACAAGAACATGATATTTTGTATTATAAATGATATTACAGAACAAAATAAAAATGATAAATATATTTCCTTCTTAGCTTATCATGATAGTTTAACTGGTCTGCCCAATAGAAAACTATTCTATATAAAACTTGAACAGGCTTTATTTGATGCTAAAGTGAATAATAAAATCTTAGCTGTACTTTACATAGATTTAGATGGCTTTAAATTAATAAATGATACCTATGGGCACCAAACAGGAGATTTTATGCTTTGTGCTGCCAGCAAAAAATTAAAACATTCTATAAGAAAAAATGACATTTTAGCTCGTATAGGTGGAGATGAGTTCACCTTATTACTCTATGATATAGACAGTTATGAAAATGCTGAATTAGTAGTGCAAAAATTATTATCTAAACTCAATAAACCAATTATAAAGAATAACATAGAATTTTTCATTAATGCAAGTATAGGAATAAGTATATATCCTCACAATGGAAAGGATATTAATTCTCTAATAAAAAATGCTGATCATAATATGTATGAAATAAAAAGGCAAAAAAAGATGAGTTAGTCAATATAATTGTAACAATATTAATATTTAGAAGGATTTCTAAATATTATGTAGAAATATAAATTATATAAGTAAATTATTTAAACAAATGAGATAGAAAATAAATTCGACAGAAAGGAAAATAATGTTATGAGCCAATATGTTTCTTTTCAAAATAATAAAATTTTAAATAATAGATTAATAAAAAAATCAATGGATAATTCTACACCTTTTAATTATGACCTTTTTGATTTATTACCACAACCTATATTAATTCAAAAAAATAATTCTATTATATATGCTAATGCTGAAACATTAAACCTTATGGGTTTCTTAAACACTAAAGATTTATTAGGAAAATCTATTTTTCAATTAATATCTTTTACAGATAATTATAATATAAAGAAATTTCTAGAAGATAATAAAGATAAAACTAAAAAGCAACTGAACTGTAGAATTACTTGTGCTGATAAAAGTACTATTCCTATTACAATAAAATTAAATGCAATTGAAATTGATTCAATAGACTACGATTTCATTGTAATAGAAGATATTTCAAAACTAAAAAAACTAGAAAAGGAGTCCACTGACGGAATAGAATTACATAAAAAGCTGCTAAATATATCACCAGATGGTGTTTGTCTCCATGATGGTCATATTTTCTTTTTTGCCAGCAGTACATTAACTTCTATGTTAGGATTTTCCAATCCTTTAGAAATCATGGGTAAAAAAATAACTGATGTTATACCTAATAAATATCATGACTACTTTAATAATAGAGTCAAAAAAATTTCAGCTTCAGATGAAATTTTTTCAGAAGCAAAATACAAGTTTATAACTACTAAAAATAATTTAATTGATGTAGAATGGAAAACTACAAGACTATATCTTAATGGAAGACATTTAATGCTTTCTTCTATAAGAGATACTACAGAAAAAAATAAGTTAAAAGCATTAAATCTAAAGGCAGAGGAAAACAAAAAACTTTTAGAAAAAACTATAGAATATGAAAAATTAAAAACAGAATTTTTTTCTAATATATCTCATGAGTTGAGAACTCCTTTAAATATTTTATTAAGTGCCCTACAACTTATAAATGTTTATTTAAATACAGATCCACCTAATATAAAATCTACGAAAAAGTACGTAGGAACTATGAGGCAAAATTGTTTTAGATTACTAAGACTTATAAACAATCTTCTAGATATAACTAAAATAGATTCTGGTTTTTATCATCTTATTTTATGTAATCATAACATTATAGAAGTAGTAGAAAATATTACTCTCTCTATTGCAGATTATTTGAAAGATAAAAAAATTAATATTATATTTGATACTGATATTGAAGAAAAGATTATTGCTTGTGATGAAGAAAAAATAGAAAGAATAATACTAAATCTTATTTCTAATGCAATAAAGTTTACCGATGCTAATGGTACTATAAATGTAAATATATATGATGGTGATTCATATGTAAAAATAATTGTAAAAGATAATGGAATAGGTATACCTAAAGCTAAATTAAATACTATTTTTGATAGATTTTCTCAGGTAGATAAAACTATTAAAAGAAATAGTGAAGGCACAGGAATAGGTTTAGCCTTAGTTAAATCTTTAGTAGAACTACACAAAGGTAAGATTGAAGTTAAAAGTGAATATGGACATGGAACAGAATTTACAATTTCATTGCCAGTTACAGTAATTCCCAATAAAGATAAATCTAATTTATGTACTATGTGTATAGATAACAATACAAAAGACAGTAAAATAGAAAAAATGCATATAGAATTTTCTGATATTTATTTTTAGTAAAAGTTCTCTTTTAAAATAGTAAAAAGCTTTTTTAGATTTTATAATTATCAATATTTTGTAATTATAAAATCTAAAAAAAGCTTTTTATTCTATATGTTTTTATTTAGATACTGGTATAAATCCTATCTTCTTTTGAGCCTTTCTAAGAGTCTTATTAGCTATATAACTAGCCTTCTTTGCTCCTTCTTTATATATTGATTCAAGGTAATCTTTATTAGTTATAAGTTCTTTTACCTTATCTTGAATAGGCTTAAGTTCATTTACAATAGCTTCTGCTACATCTTCCTTAAATTTAGCATAACCTTGGCCTTGGTATTTATTTTCTATAGCTTCAATACTTTCTCCTGTTAATGTATTTAATATAGTCATAAGATTTTTAACTCCTGGTTGATCATCACTATATTTTACTATTCCTAAACTGTCTGTAACAGCTCTAGAGATTTTCTTTCTTATAACCTCTGGTGGATCCATAATTAAGATAAAGCTATTTGGGTTGTCAGATGACTTAGACATCTTCTTTTCTGGTTCTTGAAGACTCATTATCTTGGCACCCTTTTCTGGTATGTATGGCTCTGGTATTTTAAATGTAGGGCTATAGGAATTATTAAATCTTTCACCAAGATCTCTTGTTAATTCTAAATGCTGCTTTTGATCTATTCCCACAGGTACTAAATCTGTTTGATAAAGCAATATATCTGCTGCCATTAGAACTGGATAATTCAAAAGCCCCGCTGATACACTGGTACCATATCTACTTGATTTATCCTTAAATTGAGTCATTCTATTGAGTTCACCTACATAACTATAACAATTTAATAACCATGCTAACTCAGTATGTTGTGGTACATGAGATTGAATAAAAATTGTACTATTTTCAGGTTCTATTCCTGCAGCTATGTAAATTGCCATTACTTCTAGAGTTCTTCTTCTTAAATCCTTTGGTTCCTGCTTAACAGTTATAGCATGTAAATCTACTACACAAAAATAACAATCATATTCATGTTGAAGCTTTACCCAATTCTTTAATGCTCCTAAATAATTTCCTAAAGTTAATTCTCCAGAAGGTTGAATTCCACTAAATATAACTTTTTTATTCTTTTCTAAATTTTCTACCATAAATTTCACCTCTTAATTAATTGCTAAAAAGTATCTATAAGGCATCTTCAAATAAATAACTAGTCAGTATACTAGTCTATTATGAATTATATTACGTTAACAGAACCTTCTGATAGCACCACTATCATCAGAACCCGTTTCCTTGTATAATTTAAAATAGACGTCGCATCTTTGACTTGTTATTTATTTTCACATGCCTAAGTAAATAATAAATAGATATTCTAATCTATTCTGAATATTTTAATCATTACTTTTTAGATACCTTATATGTAATCTTTAGATGCCTAATATTATACTCCTAAATTCACTTATATTAAATAAAAAGCCCTAAATAAAGTAAAAACATTACTTCATTTAGGGTTAGGCAGCTTTAACTTGTTATTTATTTTATCCGCCTTAATTGTTATATATTATATCCTAAATTACTTTTTCCATAATCCATGAATATTACAGTATTCTCTTACGGATACTATTTCTTCATCGATTTTAAATGTTGCTTCTGGTTTTTCCCCTGGGTTTAGATATTTTCTATATAGCTTATTTTTTGTTAATACCTCAATCCATTGAATATAGTGAGTATCAATCATTGGATGTTCTACTTCACCAACTTTTACAAATACTTCTTCACCTTTTTGTTCCACTACAGGAACATGCTTTTCTAAAGCTGCATCTTGAGTATTTTCAGTTACAAGCTCCATAGGTTTTCCACAACAGACTAAAGTTCCACCTGCTTTACTAACAACCTCTACAATATTTCCACATATAGGACATTTATATACTTGTTTTAATTCTGTCATCTTTATATCCCTCCCACGATTTTTTGTATCATATAAGACATATGAAAATAAATAATAAGTCAAGATGCGACGTATATTTTGAAGCCTACAAGGAAATAGGTTCTTCAGATAGTGAGCTATCTGAGGGTTCTGTTGACGTAGTAGGATTCAAAATAGACTAGCATACTGACTAGTTATTTATTTGAATGTGCCTAAATAAAATCAAGCTAAAAAATTTATTAAACTATATATAATAAATACTTAGTTTAATTTCAAGCATTCTTAGTTTATATTAATTATAGCATTAATATACCTATTAATAAAGATTTCATAGAAAAATTTTACATAAAATTCTAAGTTTAATTTAATCTTTTATGTACATACTATTTTATAAAGACTTTTCATAAAAGTTTTTATAGGAGGTTTTATATATGTCAAAAAAAACACCTTATTTACCAAGAGAAAGAGGATATTTAGATGCTGATCCTAAAGAAATAAGAGCTTATTCAGAAAGAGACTATACGGTGCTTCCTGACCCTGTAACAGATCCTATAGTTACAAATAATATTTCTAATGTGGAATTTGATTATACTTACGATCCTATAGCTGACGCTGATGATGATTAGACTAAATATAGTTAAAGTAACATTTTTATATAAGTATAATTGAAGCAAGTTCTTAATTCAGGTGGGGATTCTTTTACCCCATCTGAATTTTAGAACTGTGAATGCATGGCTTACTTGGCGTTGGACTTCCACTTTAAGAAAAGCGATTCACACAAAATCTTCTTTTCGATTTTGTGTGAATCGCTTTCACAGAGTGCGTGGGAGACTTACACCAAGTTAGTCAGGTTAAAACTTTTTAATTTATAAAATAAGGAGACATCTTTATAATAATTTTATTATTTTAAGATGTCTCCTTATTTTGACTTATTATTTTTTCTTCAAACTTATTAATTAATTTTTAGAATGTAACTTCTACAGTGTGTGTTCCACCCTCCACAAATGGAATTATTCCATCATGTATTAGCTCTCCATCTACAGTTACAGACTTATCATGTGTCCTTATAACTTTTATATTATATATACAATTTTCATGTCTATAGGTTATATGGTATTCCTTCCATTCCTCTGGTACACAAGGATTTATTCTGAATCCTTTGCCTTCTGCAAGTGATAATCCTAAAATACCCTCTATTCCAACTCTATACATCCAACCAGCAGTACCTGTATACCAAGTCCAACCACCTCTACCTACATGAGGTTCACGTGCATATACATCTGCTGCCATAACATAAGGTTCTACCTTGTAAACTTCGCTTTCTTCTTTAGTTTTAGAATGATTTATGGGATTTATCATGTTAAATAACTTCCAAGCCTTATCCGTTTCACCTAGTTTTGCCATAGCTAGTATTACCCAAGTTGCTGCATGGGTATACTGTCCTCCATTTTCTCTTACTCCAGGTACATAACCCTTTATATATCCCGGTTCTAGTTTAGAATTATTAAATGGTGGTGTTAGTAGTAATACCATTCCTTCATTTTGCTTAACAAGATATTTTTCCAGTGAATTCATAGCAGTTTTTGCTCTTTCTTTGTCCGCAGCATTTGAAATAACTGCCCAGGATTGAGAAAGTGAATCAATTCTACATTCATCATTTTTAGAAGATCCTAGCGGCGTTCCATCATCAAAGTACGCTCTTCTATACCATTTTCCATCCCAAGCATTCTTTTCAAGATTCTCTTTTACAAAATCACTGAGTTCAGAATACCTTTGACTTCTGTATTCATCATCTTTAAATTTACATATTTTCTTAAAATCATTTAGAATACTATAAACAAACCAACCAAGCCAAACACTCTCACCTTTACCTTGATTTCCAACGGTACTCATTCCGTCATTCCAATCTCCACTTCCCATAAGTGGTATGTTATGAATACCAAATTTAAGCCCCTTTTCTAAAGCCTTTATACAGTGTTCATATATAGTTCCTTTTTTATCAGACTTTTTAGATATACTATATCTCTCATCTTCTCCTTCTTTTAAAGGTTCATCTTCAAGATACTCCACTGATTCTTCTAAAATACTATAATCTCCTGTATTCTTTATATAATCACTAGTTACATAGGGAAGCCATAGTAAGTCATCTGAAAATCTTGTTCTTATACCACTATCTACTACAGGATGCCACCAATGCTGTACATCTCCTTCAAGAAATTGTCTTGATGCACTTACAAGAATCTGACTTCTAGTCATCTCTGGTTTTAAGAAACCTAACGGCATAACATCCTGAAGTTGATCTCTAAAACCATAAGCTCCTCCAGACTGATAGAAAGCTGTTCTAGACCATAATCTACAGCCTATGGCCTGATACATAAGCCATCCATTTAGCATTATATCCATAGTTTCATCAGGAGTTTTGACCTTAATTTTAGTAAGCATATCTTCCCAGTAAACTCTTGTATGCTGAAATTCTCTAATTACATTATCTTCACTTGAATATTTATCAATTACCGCTTTAACTTCTTCTAAGCTCTCACATTCACCAAAGACAATATAAATATTCTTTTCCTCATCTTCTTCTAAACTTATCTTTGAATTCTCAGCCATACAAGGATCAAGTCCCGCTCCTACATTATTAGAAAATCCTACTTTTTTAAGAGCCAATGGTGAGATTAGACTTTCACCTCTACCAATAAATTCTTTTCTATTACCGGTAAAACTTTCATTTATTCCACCTTGAATTTTTAAATACGCATATGAGTTTCCAAAGTTTTGGCTATATGGATTTCTAGCATATATGAAATTTTTATCTTTATCTATATAGGTTACTATATGAATTCCAGTATGACTTGGTACAACTCCAAGTACAATTTGACTATAGTAACTTACGGATAAATTTCTTTTTATGTCAGATATATTTTTAAGCTTAACCTGAATTATTTTTACACTCTGTTCCATGGATGCAAACATTGTCATTTCTCCGGCTATACCATTTACTGAATGCTTAAATCTAGAGTATCCATATCCATGTTCTATAATATACTTACCATCATCTCTTACAGGCTTTGGAGAAATACTCCATAACTTTGCTGTATCCTCATCCCTTATATATAGTGCTTCACCTAATTCATCAGTAATGTAGTCATTAGACCAAGGCGTTATTTTATTTTCTCTACTGTTTTTAAACCATGTATAGGCACTTCCAGCTTCTGAAACATGGAATCCAAAATTTTTATTTGATATAACATTTATCCATGGTGCAGGAGTATTTTTATAATTATTCAGTGTTATAACATATTCATTAGTAGCAATATCGAAACCACCATAGCCATTATTGTACATAAGTTTTCTTTCTGGATACTTAAAGTCATGTACTGTATAATTTAGTTCTTTAGTCTGAATATCCTGTAAATCTTCCTTTAATTTTATGCTGCTTTTCACTTGACTTACTAAAAGTCCTTTATCAGAATCTATAACAAATCTACTTATTCCCATTAAAAACTTTATATCTTCATCACTCATAGTAGCATTGCTATATAGAAAAATTCCTCCTGGCTTATTTTGTTTATCACGAGAATGACTTGCTGCAATTAAATCTCCTAAAGAATTCTGTAGTTCCTGTAAATATGAATTGCTCTTCATATTTATTATTACAAAATCTACTTTTAAACCTTTCATTGACCAATATTCATGTGCATTAAGCATCTGTTTAACAAGACCTACATCCGCCTCACTTCTAACAATTAATAAAACTATTGGTAAATCTCCCGATATACCATATGCCCATAAAGCACTTTGAGATTTAGAAACTTCTTTAATATAGTATTCTCTTTCTCTTACCATAGTATTTATAAATAAAAGTTTTGAAGCCATGAGTTGATATAAATTTGCTTGATTTGGCTTTATACCAAGATAATTGAGTTCAACTTGACTTTGACTCCAAGATAGCTCAAATACTCTCTTTATGTTCTGAATTTCATGATATTTTATAGCCATGTTCAATGCATCTTCTCTAGACTCACTAATAGAATTTACATACACAATACTGCAAGAGCCACCAGCTTTTATCTTTACAGTTCTTCTCATACTTATTATGGGATCTAGTACATCCCCAACAGTATTATTAAGTTTCTTATTGCTTTCAATGCACATAGGACTAGTAAGATTTTTTCCTCTTCCTATGAAATTTACTCTACTTGTTTCATACTGCACTTCATCATCAGCTTCTCCATCTATGAACATTGTCTGCATAAGCCATGGTTTATTCTGATTTTTAGCTCTAGGTCTCCTATTTGCTAAAATACACATAGGACTTTCTACAAATTCCGTTCTAACAAATAAATTGCTGAATGCAGGATGAACTTCATCCGCATTCAATGGAGCTAAAGTTATCTCTGAATAACTGGTTACTTCAATAATTTTTTCTTCATTTCCACTGTTTCTTAAGTTTAATTTTCTTACTTCAGTATTATCTTCATTTGAAACAGCTATTTCAGTGTTAGTTTCTATATCTCCATCTTTTCTTTTAAACTGAACCTTATCTAAAGCAAATACTACTTCATAAGAATCACCTTGAATTTTACTTGGTTCATAGGTTGCACTCCAAAGTTTGTTATCTGTGATATCTTTTATGTAGAAGAATAAACCACTATCATCAGTAGTTACATCTTCCTTCCACCTGTAAATCATCATATCATTTTTCTTTCCATAACCACTTCCACTATTGGAAATCATCATAGAATATACTCCATTTGATAATATATGTGTTTCAGGTATTTCGGTTTTAGGATTATTATAGGTTCTCACAATAAAGTTAGCTCTATCATCTTTCTTATTGTTAAGAGATTCAAATACTTGATTTCTATCATAAATCACTCTCCTAGGCACTCTTTCCTGAAGTAATAATTCTGTAGCCCGTACCCTTGGAAGTGTATGAAACATTTTTTGAAGAACAAAACTATTTAATATATTATCTAAAGCCATAAGACTCATTCCCTGGTGGTGAACCATAAAACATTTTATAATAGCCTTTTTTGTATTTTTAGGCAATCTATTTTCTGTATAATCTATAGCTTCATAAAAGCCATATTTACCCTCTAATCCCTCTTCTATAATTTTTCTTATATTGGTAATGGCACTAGGAATATCTTGCTGCAGGGCCATTACAGTTGAATAAGGTGATATTACAAGTTCATCTACCAGTCCTCTCTTAAGTCCTATACCTGGTACTCCAAATGCTTTATACTGATAATTAGAGGCTATATCAAATTTATAGAAAGCAGACTCTGATATTCCCCAACAAGGTATATTTCTTCTTTTAATATATTTTTTCTGTCCTTCCACTACACTTTTATAGGTCTCATTCAATAGTGTATCTTCGTAGTTTTTCATTATAAGTAATGGCATAAAGTACTCAAACATAGTTCCACTCCAGGATACCAGACCCTTTCCTTTACCCATAATAGTCATAGCTCTTCCAAGCTTAAACCAGTGACTTTGGTTTACATCACCCTTTGCAATAGCTACAAAGCTTGCTTGCCTTGACTCAGAAGCTAATAAATCATAATAGCAGTTAGATATAGTTTTTGTATCCATATCATAACCTATAGAAAATAATTGTCTCTTTGGATCAAATACTAATTTAAAATCTGTTTGATCTGCCATTGTATTTAATCTTGTTTTTAGATCTTCCACCTTGGTCAAGATTTTCTGAATTTGTGTTTTACTATCATTTAGGATATTGGTAAGTTTACCTATCCAATTTATATCACCACCAAAAGTATCATCACTTACTGTAAGATTTTTTATTATATTATCTATTTCCTTTGGTATATCTTTAAATGCCACAGTATTGGATAATTGCTTTATTGGCTTAGCCTTATCCTTTATCATCTCATCTCTTTTAGCAACCATATCTGCCCAAGGAAAAATTCTGTCTATCTCATCTAAATATATTTCTATCTGATGTTTTGCTTTAGAATTCCAATAAAGTACTATATTTTTATTATTTTTTTCGAACCTATTACAATCATTAGACAAACTAATTAAAGTTTTTTTCCAAACAGTAACATCCATATCTGAAGTTTCCACTTCTGATATAATGCTATTATAATGATTTTTTACTAAAAAGGCATTTTCTATTTCTTCATTTGAAAGCTTTAGAATATCACAAATACCCTTAGCATATCTGCTACTCATTAATGGCTGACCTATGTATTCATCTAAAGCCCTTGCTGCAAGCCATAAATATCCAACCAAGTTTCCACTATCTACTGTTGAAATATATTTAGGGTTTAATGGTAATTTTGTCTTTGTATCGTACCAATTATAAAAATGCCCTTTATATCTTTCTAGTGATTCCATGCTAGTAAGTGTCTTATCTAATCTGGATACAAGTTCATTCAAAGTTAAATATCCTAAATCATAAGCAGATAAATTTGAAGTAATACCCATGCCCATATTAGTTGGTGAAGTTCTGTGCGCTACTCCTTTTAAAGGGTTCTCTTGATAATTGTCTGGTGCTAACCAATTACTTTCATCATTTATAAAATCTTCAAAGTATGCGAAAGTCTTTCTGCTTATTCTTCTAAGTAAATTTCTTTCTTCGTCAGAAAGTTTCACACTAAATTTCTTTCTGTCCTTACTAATCATATAGGCTATAACAGGACTTATAAACCAAAGTACACAAGATGGAAGCATAAGATATCCAACAGTTTTTTCATTATTAAATGATAATACAGCTATTATCGCTGCTACAGCACTACCAATCCACATAAATGCTAAATAGCTAATAAATTTTTTACTTATATTGGCCTCTACATCCGCCGCAGTCTGCCACTCCAATAATTTTTTCTTACTTACAATAAGTCTATACAAAGTTCTAAAAATAGCATCTAACATCAAACATGCATTATAGGGTAAAAAAGTAAATATTAAAAATACCTGCTCAATAATATTTTTATTGCTATTCATCTTTCCTGATATACTTATTCCCCTCATAGGTGAAGCTACAATCTCTGAAACATCAAAAAGCCAAGGACAAATAAGAGATATAAAAGCTAGACTTAACCATTTATCTATACCATCAGGTGTAATTGTAAGTGAAAGCAGCAATAGAATTATAATAGATGGTGTTAAGCTGCTTCTTCTTAAATTATCTATCATTTTCCATCTTGATATAGCATTCAATGAAGATTTCTTAAATATATATGGTATTAGCTGCCAATCTCCTCTTACCCACCTATGCAATCTTTTGCTGCTAGAATTATAATAAGAAGGATATTCATCTACAAATTCCACATCAGTTACTAAAGCACACCTAGCATAAGCCCCTTCTAATAAATCATGACTCAATACTGAATTTTCTTTTACTTTTCCATCAATGACATTTTCAAAAACATCAATGTCATATATTCCCTTTCCTGTATATATTCCCTCTCCGAACAAATCCTGATATGCATCAGAAATAGCCGTACTATAGGTATCTATACCTGTTTCTCCTGAAAATATCTTTGAAAAGAAGGTTCTATTGGCACTTAATGTATTTATACTTATTCTAGGCTGCATAACACCGTAGCCTCTCATAACTTTTCTTTTATTCATATCCAAAGCAGCTTTGTTCAGTGTATGACTCATAGCACCAATTAGTTTTTTTGCTGTATCTCTTGGAAGCTGAGTATCTGCATCCAATGTTATAATGTATTTTATATCTTGAAGATTTCTTATAGAGCTGCTGACAGTATTATAACTTGTTTTACTACTTCCTCGAAGTAAAGCATTGAGCTCCATGAGTTTTCCACGTTTTCTCTCCCAACCAATCCATGCATTTTGTTTTTTATTATAGGTTCTAGCTCTATTGAAAAAATAAAAAATATCTTCATTTTTTTCTCTGTACTTTTCATTAAGTGCTTTTACATCATTTAGTCCGGCTTCATTTATTGCACCATCTTCTACTTCTGTTTCATTTTGCCCATCTTTGAAATCTCCTAATACTGCAAAATATATATTTTCTTCTTGATTTGCTAGATAGTATACTTCTAATTGATTTATTAGCTTATGAACAATTTTATCATCACTTAGTAGCGCCGGTATAACTACCATTGTCTTACAATCCTTTGGTATTCCATCCCCTAATTCTATTTTAGGTATAAATTTAGGTGAAGCAAGATGATTTACACTCCAATTTAGTATTGAATTAACAATCTCACTACAGGGTATTATTATAGCTATTCCAGATACTATATACTTCCATAGAATAAAATCTGTATCATCTGTTAGACTCCTTGCTATAATAAAAGCCAATAATCCCATAGTACCAATTATATTAATAAATATATACCAAGCTACTTTATGTTTTCTAAAAGGTGATTTTAATATATCTATGACGCTAGCTCTATATCTTATTTTTTTCTGTAAGCAATTTACTCCATCATCTATTATGTAATAGCCTACATGCTTTTCATATTCATTTTGATTCTCAGATTTTTCATTAGCTTCTAAAGCACATTCTATACATAGTTTAGCTAAATAGGATTCAGGTAAGCCCATATGTCTAGCCATTTTTTCTATGTTGTGCCTATAGTAATCTCTAGACTTAAAATCCATTTTTCCATAAATTCCACTAGGATCCTGTCTTAATATTTCTTCTACATAACTTAAACTTTCAAAAGCTTCTATCCAGTTTAATGCTTCTACTCCTCTTATAGAATTAATACAATTTCCCATGGAAAGCTGAAACCTAATTTCCCTTTGATGTTCAACTATTACTATTTTCTCGCTGCTGCTCTCCTCCACAGCTAGACTATTTTCTATCCATGTATATATATTTTTATCATCTATTCCATTATCTCTTAAGTCCTTTAGAAGTCTTCCTGCAAAATGTGCTGTAAATTTTGGTTTTTCATCTACTATATTTTTCAGTTCTTCCTCTGATGATCCATTATTTACTGCATTTATTAATCTATCACCAATTTTATCTGCTTTTTGTTTTTCTCTTTGTGCATTAACTATTTTATTTGTGATACTTCCTATATTTTGAAGTAGAGCAATCCTAATCATATTTGGCAACGCCCATAATTCAGTACTAGTGAGTAAAGTTTCTTTTTGATAATTCTCAACGAAAGACATTATTGTTTTTTCATCAATCTTAGCATCTGTTTGAGAAACTATTTCCATGGCAATATAGTATATCCTTGGGTATCCTTTAAATAGCCCTTTTTCTATAGCAGGTAAATTTTTATAACAGTATTCAGGTAAATTATGTTTTATATCTTTGTATTCCTTTTCTATTAGATATAAATTATCCATTAACCATTCTGCTGCAGGAACTATATCTCTTTTAGATCTAACATCTCTATCAATATACTCATAACCTTTAAGTATATCTCTATAGTTATTATCTAGACTTTTCATTATTTTTCTTTTACTGTTTATAGTTTTAATCCTCTTATGATACTCTGATGCATAAGCAGCATGGCTTCTTAGCCCCTCCTTTTCCATTTTAATAGAAGGTAGCTCTTCAAAGGTATCATCTCTATGGTTTATTTCAAAAGCAACCACTATGAATATTGATAAAATCAATATTACAACACTAATTTGCATATATATATAAGGCATAAATAACCGTCCTCTCCTTAAAAATCTTAAAACTCTAGCTTAATTTATTATTCCCATATTTAAAACATTTAATCAGTAATTTAGAATTAATAAAAAAAAGTCAACAAGTATTTTTAGTACCTGCTGACCTTTTACCAATGTTTTAAGAGGTTGCTTTAGTAATATTATTCTTAATTATATAGTATCTACTCATTAACTAGAACCCAGGCCCAAATAGCCTCTGCCACACCATCTTCATCATTAGTTAAAGCGATTTTATTTGCACACTTTTTAACTCTGTCAGGAGCGTTACCCATAGCAATTCCAACTCCTGCATATTCTATCATATCCATGTCATTATAATTATCACCCATAGCCAATATTTCATTTTGTTCTATATTAAACCTTCTTCTTAGGACATCAATGGCAGAGGTTTTTGAAGCTTTCATTGGCATAATTTCAAGATAGGTTGGCTTTGAAGGATATATATTTAAGTCATAATCTTTAATCTTTTCTTTCAATGAATTTATGGCATCAGGTTCTGACATACATAAGATTTTGTTAGGACCTGTGATTTCATCTTTCCAAAGCTTAATAAGCTCATTAAAATCAGTAATTATTGGAGTAATATTTGTTATATCACTTTCCTGCTTAGCCCAGTAATCCAAATCTTCTACATACCATTCATCATCCTTGTATAGGCTCATGTGAACCTTTTCATTGCATGCAATCTCCCACAGTTTTTCTAGGTTATGAGCTGATATAATATCTTTTGATAAAACATTATTATTTCTATCCATAATTAAAGCGCCACTGTAGCATATAATAGGCTGTTTTATCTCCAGCTCTTCCTGTAAAAACAATATTCCCTTTGGCATCCTTGCAGAAACTAATATAACTGGAATTTGTCTCTCATTAGATACTATCTTAATTACCTCTTTAGTTCTTTCTGAAATTTCATGTTTAGAATTTAGAAGTGTACCATCAATATCCAAACATATCATTTTAATTTTATTCATTTCAATACATCCCCCATTAAATAAATTTATTAACTAATTAAATATTAATTAATCAGCAATAATCAACTGAATATCCTGCTTCTCAATAATATCTATAAATATCTTAGGTGGTTTGCTATCCGTAATTATAACATCTACTTGATCCCAATTTACTCCTTTATAATAACTGGAAAGTTTAAATTTTTTACAATCAGTAAGAACAATTACTTTACAAGACTTTTTTACAGCAGCCTGTTTAATAAAGGCATCTTCATAATCATCATAGTAAATTCCATCTTCATTTATTGCAGCTGCACCTATAAATGCTGCATCAAATCTCATTCCCTGAAGATAATTTATACATCCTGGTTTATAAAAAAATCTATTTTTATTATTAAGACATCCACCAATAGAATAAACAGAAACATCTTTTTTGTCTGAAAATATTTCAATATTATCCAAAGAATGAGTAACTACAATAATGCTTTTATTTATATATTCTGCCAAAAAACTCACAGTTGTAGAAACATCAAAGAAATAATGCTTATTCTCATCAATAAACTCTAATGCTTTATTTGCAATAGACCTTTTCTCTTCAGAATAATATTTTAGTCTTTCCCTGTAAGCTTCAATTGTAGTCTTAAGAGTTGGAAGGCTTATTCCTCCATGAGTACGAATTGCTGTACCCTGTTCTATAAGTTTAATAATATCACGCCTTGCTGTATCCCTTGACACACTAAACATTTCACAAATAGTATGAATAGACATATTGTTATTTCCATTTAAATATTCAAGTATCTTTAAAAGTCTTTCTTCCTGGTACATTCAATCATCCTATCTTTAATTTTTTAAAGGTCAATAAATAAACTATTCATTATATCCAATAGTATATAAACCTATATTTCATCTTTTTACATAATAATTAAACTAGATGGATTAAGTTTAATATCTTGTGAATTTATAATATCTACAAAATAATCAGAAGATATTGGGTCAACAATAATAATATCTATATCATCCAAATCCATTCCCTTATAAAGAGCTGTATTTGCATATTTTTCATGTTCTGCAAGTAAAATAACCCTTTTAGCCTTCTTAGCCACTTCACCTTTAATCACAGCATCTTCCTTATCATCATAATATATTCCATCTTTTGTTATAGCTGTAGCTCCTAAAAAAGCTACATCAAATTCTATTCCATCAAAGTAATTTTTTCCTTCTGGCTTATAAAAGAATCTATTGCTCTTGTTAAGAAACTCTCCAATAGAATGAACTAAAATATCTTTTTTCTCTGAAAGAATATACAAATTATCTAGTGAGTGAGTATATACAGTAATTCCTTTGTCCACAGCTTTAGCTAAAAGCTCAATACTTGTAGATACATCAAAAAAATATGTTTTATCTTCCTTAATAAACATCAAAGCTTTTTCAACAATCTTCCTTTTTTCATCTGAATGCAAATTAACTCTTTCTTCATAGGAATGAGTATTACTTTGTTTACAACCTTTACGCTTATCCTTTTTAACCATATAATCACTCCCCTATAAATACATTATAAGTATTTATAAGTAATTTATCAACATTTTTAAGTGTTTTGTTTAGGCATATGAAAATAAATAACAAGTCAAAGATACGACGTATATTATGAATCATACAAGGAAACAGATTCTGATGATAGTGGCGCTATCAAAGGGTTCTGTTAACGTAGTATGATTCATAATAGACTAGTATACTGACTAGTTATTTATTTGAACATGCCTTATTAAAACATATATACATTAATTGTCTTGAAAAGAAGTTAGCAGGTAAGGCTCTATTTCTCCTTACCTGCTAACTTCTTTTGATATTTAAATACCATATTACTAACTAAATTGCTTGGAAGCCTTACAAGTATTTTATTAGCTAATCCCGGTATGATTACTCTCTTATTGTTTTTCAATCCTATATATGCTGTTTTTGCAACTTTATTCGGTTCCATAGCCAATGAAGAATTTTCACGACCAGCTGCCTTTGCAAAATTGGTTTTTGTGGCTCCAGGGCAAAGAGTTGTAACTATTATGTTGTAAGGCTTTAATTCCTTATAAATCGCCTTTGAAAATGACAGGACATAAGCTTTTGTTGCATAGTAAGTTGCAATAAATGGTCCCGGTACAAAGGAACCTGTAGATGCCAAATTTAAGATTTTTCCCTTTTTTCTCTTTATCATTTCTCTAGAAAAAAGTTTTGTAAGTTCTGTTAGTGTTATAATATTTAGTTGCAGCATTTCTATATCCTTTTCAACTTCCATTTCATTAAATAACCCCACATAACCTATTCCAGCATTATTTACTAGAATATCCACTTCTAAGTTTCTATCCATGACACTCTCAAATAACTTCTTTGCAGCTCCTATTTTAGATAAATCCTGTCCAATTATATCTACTCTTATTTTATGTTCATCCATTAACTGATTAGCTAGCTTTCTCAGTTTTTCAGTGCTTCTTGATACTAAAATAAGATTATAACTATGTAATGCAAATACCTTAGCAAGTTCACGTCCTATTCCACTGGAGGCACCAGTTATTAGCACTGTATCTGTATTATTCATAAATTTAACTCCTCATATCATATATTTGAAGCAAGTTCTTAATTCAGGTGGGGATTCTTTTACCCCATCTGAATTTTAGAACTGCGAATGCATGGCTTACTTGGCGTTGGACTCCCACTTGAAGAAAAGCAGAGAACCAAAATCTT
>NZ_BAEV01000071.1 GCF_000246895.1 Clostridium arbusti SL206
ATATTCATTATTTAATTATAATATCAATTAATATTAAATATTTTTACTTAATTTAATAGTTTTATATTCAAAATTTAATATTTTTATTTATTTTGTTTACATTTTATTTAATTTACATAATTATAAATATGTAAATTAAATATTGATTTATCATATTATTTATTTAAAAATCTAGTACTTATATTTGGAAAGCATTCTCTATTAATCTTACTGTAAAATCATTGTTCTTATGGTTTAGTATTACCTCCAAAACATCAAATCTAAAATTTAAATTAAAAATATTGTTTTGCATTATATAAAATTGAGCAATTTTATATAATTTAATTTGTTTTTTTCTATTAACAGCTTCTCCGGGAGTTCCATACATACTTTCATACCTAGTTTTTACTTCAGCAAAACACAAAAAATTATTACTGGTTGAAATTATATCTATTTCACCGATTTTACACCTATAGTTTCTCTTTACTATTTTATAATTCATTTTTTGCAAATACTCTGTGGCTAAATTTTCACCAAAACTTCCTATTCCTTTATTATAATGATTCATATAAATCTCCTATAAATTTATTTTATTAAAATATAAATATTTATATTTGTTTACAGTAAAATTTATAGCCAAATAAATTAAATATTATACTAAAAATAATTAATTTATTTCGCTGCTTATGTTTATAAAAAATTGTCAATACTTAAAATACTTAAATCCAAGTGAGGTGACGAAAACATGGCTTTACAAATAAATGCAGCCACATTTACTGGTATAGATGGTATTACCGTTAATGTAGAAGTTGATATATCAAAAGGACTACCTGCTTTTAATATGGTTGGCCTTGCAGATGTATCCGTTAAAGAATCCAAGGAAAGGGTACGATCAGCTATAATAAATTCAGGCTTTACTTTTCCAATAAATAGAATAACAATAAATTTAGCACCTGCAGATTTGAAAAAAGAAGGAGCACTATTTGATTTACCTATAGCCATTGGAATATTGGCAGCTACCCACCAAATAAGTATTGATTCTATAGATGAATACATTATAATAGGAGAATTATCCCTAAATGGCTCACTAAAAAAAATCAAAGGTGCACTTCCTATTGCACTTAAAGGAGTTAAAGAGGGAATCAATAAAATTATAATTCCAACTGATAATTCCAAAGAATGTTGTATTGTTAAAGATTGTTCTGTTTTCCCTTTCGATAATTTATCTCAAGTAGTAGATTATTTTGAATACAAGGATTCCCTTCCATATAAATATGAAGAACCTCCTATACCCGAAAATTTTGAATTTGATTTCAGTGATATAATAGGGCAAGAAAGCTCTAAAAGAGCAATTGAAGTAGCTGCCTCAGGAGGTCACAACATGATACTTTTTGGTCCACCAGGATCAGGTAAAACAATGATGGCTAAAAGAATACCTAGCATTCTTCCCCCTTTAAGCTATGATGAATCTTTAGAGGTTACACAAATATACAGTGTATGTGGTAAACTAGAAGATAATAATCTAATATTTAAAAGACCTTTTAGAAATCCTCATCACACAAGTTCTCAAATAGCCTTAGTAGGTGGAGGTTCTAAGCTTATTCCCGGCGAAATTTCTTTATCCCATAATGGAGTCTTATTTCTAGATGAAATCTTAGAATTTAAAAAATCAGTTTTAGAAGTATTGAGGCAGCCCTTAGAAGATAGAGTTATAAAAATTTCTAAAGCTACTGGAAGTGTTACTTATCCTTGCAACTTTATGCTTATAGCTTCATTAAATCCATGTCCCTGTGGAAATTACGGATCAAATAAAGAATGTACATGTACAGAATATGAAAGAAAGAGGTATATAGGGAAGCTCTCAAATCCGCTTCTTGATAGAATGGATCTTTTCTCTTTTGTTAACACTTTAACTTATGAAGAAATAACTAAAGGTAAAAAATCAGAATCCTCTGAGGATATAAGGAAAAGAGTCATTAAAACAAGAGAAATTCAATCTGAAAGATTTAGGAAAGATGGGCTATATTGTAATGCTCAAATGGATCAAAAACATATAAAAAAATATTGTGAACTCACTAGCGATGCAAATAAAATTGTTAAAAGTCTTTATAATAAATTTAAAGTAAGTACACGTGCTTACAGCAGAATTTTAAAAGTTTCTAGAACTATTGCAGACATGAATGAAAGTGAAAAGATAAATCAAATTCATATTATAGAGGCAATGCAATATAGAAAGTTTATAGATGAAAAGATTATATAAATATTCATTACATTCTTCTAAAAATATATAGTAAACTTTCTTTTATTAAAAAATAAATAAACTATGCATTATCCATATATTTTACATACAGGGATAATGCATAGTTTATTTTATTATAACCTAGCTACTAAAGTTGTAATATATTTTTTAAGAAGCTCATTCTATGAATAGAACTAGGGCCATATTGCTTTAAAGCTTCTAAATGAACCTTGCTTCCATATCCTACATTATTTTCAAAGTGATATTGGGGGTATGTTTCTGCATACTCTTTCATCAGATTATCTCTGTAAACTTTTGCTACAATTGAAGCACAAGCTATACTTGCGCTTTTAGAATCACCTTTTATAGCATAGGTATTATCTATATTAAGACCTTTTATAGGATATCCATCTGATATTACAAAATCAGGTGGAATTTTAAGGCCTTCTACAGCTGACTTTAAGACCTGCTGATTACAAACTCCTACACCTTTTGAATCTATTTCTCTATTATCCATCATTGCAATATTAAAACATATTGACTTTTCTTTTATTATTTCAGAAAGTTTTTCTCGTTTTTTCACCGATAACTTTTTAGAATCATTTATTTCTAGTATTATTTCTTTATTAATACCTTTAATATCCAGTATAACCGCAGCAGCAACAATAGGACCTGCAAGAGGTCCTCTACCAACTTCATCCACGCCTGCTATGTATTCTGCTAAATTAAGTTCTCTATCAAAATCATACATATTCTTTACTCTAGTTATTTCTTTTTCATGTTTTTCTTTTATATTCAATAATCTTTTAGCTAATCCCTGCACATTTTTTCTTCTATCATCTTTTAAAAATTCAACCACATCTTCGCATTCATCCATACTTAAACTAGATACATATTCTTTTACTTTTACAAAACTCATATTAGAAAAATCCATACTTACCTTTATTGCTTAGGACGTTCCAATGAAATAGGTCCTAATTTTCCTCCTCTAAATTCATCTAACAACATAACGGCCACTCTATTATAATCAATATTACCTTTAGATATAATAGCCCCTCTTTTTCTAGCTATATTCTCCATATTTTCTAGAGCAGTTTCATCTAGAGAGTCTAACTTATACCTTTCCATTAATCTATTAGGATAATATTTTTGAAGCCTTTCTACTAAATTTAGTGCAAGCTCTTCTACATCCATAATTTCATCTTTTATGGCTCCTGTAAAAGCTAAATTTAATCCAACTTTTTTTTCTTCAAATTTAGGCCAAAGTACACCTGGTGTATCCATAAGTTCAATACCTATTTTTGTTTTTATCCATTGTTTAGTTCTAGTTACCCCTGGTTTGTCTCCAATTTTAGCGGCCGTATTTTTAGCCATCTTATTTATAAAAGAAGATTTACCAACATTAGGTATACCAACTACCATAACTCTTATGATTACATTCATAACGCCTTTTTGCTTAAGTCTATCTATCTTTTCTTTGAGAAGATTGTCAAGTTCACCCTTTATATTTTTTAATCCTATTCCATTCAGGCTATTTATAGCTAAAGCCCTTACATTGTCCTTTGATAAAGTATTGATCCATGCTTTAGTTACTTTTTCTTCACTTAAATCGCATTTATTCAATAATATTATTCTAGGCTTATCCTTGCAAATAGTATTTATCTCTGGATTTGCACTGGACTGCACTATCCTTGAATCTCTTATTTCTATAACTGCATCCACTAACTTTAAATTTTCTTTTATTTCTCTTCTAGTTTTAGCCATGTGACCTGGAAACCAATTTATTGCACTTATCATATTATCATATCCTTCCAAACTTATTAATCGGATAAATCCTTATAAGTACTTTTCCAATTATTAGTTTTTTATTTACAAAACCTATATCTTTAAATCTACTATCTAAACTATCATATCTATTATCACCCATAACAAAAACTGTATTTTCGGGAACTGTAACTTCTTTAAAATTATGAATATTATCATTATTATTTGCAGCATAATTTTTAGTATTATAAACTGCATAAGGTTCAACAACTAGCTTATCGTTTACATATACTTTATCATTTATAATTTTTATTTTATCACCTTCTACTGCAATAATTCTTTTTATGTATTTCTCACTTGGGTTTTTAGCATATTTAAAAACTATGATATCTTGTTTCTTAGGAGATTTAAAATAGTATGTGATTTTTTCAACTATAATTTTATCATTAGTAAAAAAGGTGTTAAGCATGGAAGGTCCATTAACACTTACTATTTCCAATATAAAAGTCATAATTAAAATTGCTGAAATAAAGGATATAATGAAGTATTTCACTATTTTTCTTACCATATTATTCCACCACCAATATACTAAAAAAGGGCCTACATAGCCCCATTTTTATCTTATTTCTTTAACTTTTGCAGCTTTTCCTATTCTATCTCTTAAGTAATATAACTTAGCTCTTCTTACTTTACCTCTTCTAACAATTTTAATACCGGCAATTATAGGAGCATTTATTGGGAAAGTTCTTTCAACACCAACACCATAAGCAACTCTTCTTACAGTGAAAGTTTCTCTTAATCCACCATTTTGCTTTTTAATAACTGTTCCTTCAAAAGCCTGGATTCTTTCCTTTTCACCTTCTTTGATTCTTACATCAATTTTGATAGTATCTCCTACATTGAATTCTTGTAAATCTGTTCTGATTTGTTCAGCTTCTATAGCTTTTATTATATCTAACATATGTGCATTCCCTCCTAAAGTTTATTTGTGACGTTCGTAATTGACATTTTGCAACCAGAGGACCGCCCGTACTAGCACAAACTATATTCTAACACAAGGAAAATATTTTTTCAACAAAAAATATTTTTAATTTCACTATTTATCCTCTAAAAGCTTTTTATCTTCTTTAGATAATTTAATATTAATGAATAAATCCGGTCTTTTCTCTCTAGTTATCATAAGAGATTGCTTTCTACGCCATTTTCTTATATTTTCATGATGACCTGAAAGTAAAATTTTGGGGACATTTTCTCCTCTAAACTGTTCTGGTCTGGTATATTGCGGATATTCCAAAACACCTTCATAAAAAGATTCTTCAGTAAAGCTTTCACTACTAGCTAAGACACCTGGTATCATCCTGCTTATACTATCTATTATTGGTATACAGGCCATTTCTCCTCCAGTTAATACAAAATCCCCTAGAGATATCTCCATATCAATATATTTATACACTCTTTCGTCTATGCCTTCATAATGGCCACATAGAAATATTAATTCCTTTTCTTTAGATAGTTCCTTAGCTATTTTTTGATTAAAAGTTTTCCCACGAGGACCTAAAAATATAACTTTTCCTCTATTATTTTTCTTTATGCTTTCAATACAGTCTACAATAGGTTGTGCAGTCATAACCATTCCAGCACCACCACCATAAGGATATTCATCAGTTTTATTATGTTTATTAAGAGTATAGTCACGAATATTATGAGTTCCTATGTTTATTATCTTTTTATCTTGAGCTCTTCCAATAATGCTATAATTAAAAATATCAAACATCTCAGGAAATAAGGTTAGTATGTCAACACTTAGCTCCATGTTTTCACCGGCTTTATGACAATCAACTTATTATCCATATCCATTTTAACTACAACAGATTTAAGTGCAGGTACCAGTACTTCTTCATTGCCTTTAACCCAGTAGACATCATTACTGCCAGTAACTATAACATCAAATACTGTGCCAATGTCATTATTATCCTCATCAATAACCCTGCAGCCTATTATGTCAGCTACAAAGTACCTTCCCTCATCAAGAGAAACTGCATTTTCTCTATTTACTTGTAAGTACTTGTTCTTATATTTCATTGCTATTTCAGGCGTTTCAATTCCTTCTATTTTCATAATAATTTTATCTGGCTGAATTTTGCACCATGATATATTCTTCTCTATGCCATCTATGTAAACTTTTTTTAATTTTCTAAATCTATTTGTATTGTCAGTTAAAGGATAAACTTTAACTTCACCTTTTACTCCATGTGTATTTATAATTTGACCAACCGTCAGAAATTCCTTCATATAAAATTCCCACCTTTATCCATATAAAATAAAGAGTTAGGATCAGCCTAACTCTTATATTATTTCAACAACAACTCTTATATTTTGTTTGATAGCTGCTGCTTTTACAACAGTTCTTATAGCCTTAGCTATTCTTCCCTGTTTACCGATGACTTTACCCATATCTTCCTCTGCAACTTTCAGTTGAAGTATCAAGGCTGCTTCACCAGTAACTTCTGTTATCTGTACCATATCTGGGTTGTCAACTAATGATTTTACAATCTTCTCCAATAGTTGTTTCATATTAAACTCCCCCAGTTATTATTTAGTTACTCCATTTTTGTCAAAAAGTCTTTTAACTGTTTCTGATGGTTGAGCACCATTCTTCATCCATTCAGATGCTTTATCAGCATTTACCTTTATAGTTATTGGTTCTGTAGTTGGATTATAATATCCTATCTCTTCGATGAATTTTCCATCTCTTGGACATCTTGAATCTGCAACAACAATTCTATAAAATGGAGCTTTTTTAGCACCCATTCTTTTTAGTCTTATCTTAACTGCCACTTAAATCACCTCCTTCAAAGTATAATATTATTGAATCTAAAAGGGTAGTTTTCCAAACAATCCCTTTTTAGACATATTCTCTATATTTTTAAATTGTTTCATTTGTTTTTTCATTACTTCCATCATTTTTAAAAGTTTATTAATATCCTGCACAGAAGTTCCCGACCCAAGTGCTATTCTCTTTTTTCTTGAAGCAGAGGAACTTATTAATTGTGGATTTTTTCTTTCTTTTAATGTCATGGAATAAATCATAGACTCAGCCTTTTTAGTTTCATCTTCAACTTTACTTAAATCTGTACCCTTAAGCATCTTGTTATTCATACCAGGTACCATTTCCAATAACTTTCCAAGTGGTCCAAGTTTCTTCATTTGCTTCATCATACTTAAATAATCTTCAAAATTCAAACCTTGATTCATCATTTTTTCGCCAAGCTCTTTAGCCTCTTTTTCATCAATGGCATCTTGAGCTTTTTCAATTAATGTTAATACATCACCCATACCAAGTATTCTAGAAGCCATTCTATCTGGGTAGAAAATTTCTAAATCATTCATCTTTTCACCAAGACCTACATACTTTATTGGCTTACCAGTCATGGCCCTTATGGAAAGTGCAGCTCCACCTCTTGTATCACCATCTAGTTTTGTAAGTATAACTCCCGTAATATCAAGAGCACCATTAAAACTATCTGATACATTTACCGCATCCTGTCCTGTCATGGAATCTACAACTAATAATATTTCACTTGGCTCAATACTTGATTTAATATTTTTTAGTTCATCCATTAGAGGTTCATCTATATGAAGTCTACCAGCAGTATCAATAATAACTACATTACAATCATTATTTTTTGCATGCTCAATTGCTGCCTTTGAAATATCTACAGGATTTGTTTTATCGCCCATAGAGAATACAGGAATATCAATAGACTTACCTACTACAGTTAATTGTTTAATAGCAGCTGGTCTATATATATCACAGGCTACTAGTAATGGTTTTTTATTTTTCTTTTTTAGTGAAAGTGCAAGTTTACCACACATAGTTGTCTTACCAGCACCTTGAAGGCCCACTAGCATAATTACAGTTATTCCAGTATCACTATAATTTAGTTTACTTTCAGTTTGACCCATTAGCGCGGTCAACTCTTCATTAACTATTTTTATTACCATTTGTCCTGGAGTTAAGCTTTCCATTACTTCATTACCAAGACATTTTTCACTAACTTTTTTTATAAAATCTTTAACAATTTTAAAATTTACATCTGCTTCTAAAAGAGCTCTTTTTACTTCTCTCATAGCTTCTTTTATATCATTTTCAGAAAGTTTTCCCTTGCCTTTTAACTTTTTAATTGTTTCTTGAAGTTTGGAAGTTAATCCTTCAAACGCCATACTACACCTCCTATACCTTCTCGTTATAATTATATATCTCTAATCTTCAATTTAATCTCTTCTATAATTTCTATTTTCTTATCCATTGTAATCTCTTTTTTTAAATTATCTAGTTTTATTTCAATATTTTTTTTAAGTTCCGAACTAGCTCTTTCTTTCTCTAAAAGATTTAATTTAGCATCGTAATCCATCAAAAGTTTATGACATCTTTTTATTATATCATAGATTGCTTGCCTACTAGTAAGATTAATCTCAGATATCTCAGATAATGATAAATCATCGTTAAAATATAATTCCATAATATCCTTTTGTTTGGTAGTTAAAAGTTCACCATATAAATCCAAAAACATAGACATTTGAACTCTTTCATCCATATTAATCACCAACTCACAAAACATATAATATCAAAAACTAAAGAGGGTGTCAAGTATTTTTACTTAACACCTACAATATTACTTAAAATAAAGCTTCTACAAATTCATTTGAATCAAATTCTTGTAGATCCTCTACTCCTTCTCCTACTCCAATTAACTGTACTGGTATATTTAATATATGCTTAATGGATATAATTACTCCACCCTTAGCTGTACCATCTAATTTAGTAAGTATTATTCCATCTACTTTGCATACCTCTGTAAATTGTTTTGCCTGAATAACTGCATTTTGTCCTGTGGTAGCATCTAAAACTAAAAATGTCTTTCTATTACTGACCTGAAATTCTCTGTCTATAATTCTATTTATTTTACCAAGCTCATCCATTAGATTTTTTTTATTATGAAGTCTTCCTGCGGTATCACAAATAAGTACATCTGCTTTTCTAGCCTTAGCCGCTTGTATAGCATCATATACCACTGCTGCTGGATCAGAGCCTTCTTGATGTTTTATTAAATCAACACCTGCTCTATTACTCCAAACTTCAAGTTGATCTATAGCTGCTGCTCTAAAAGTATCTGCAGCGGCCATAATTACTTTGTACTTTTGTTGTTTTAGCTTTGCTGCTATTTTTCCTATAGAAGTAGTTTTTCCAACACCATTTACTCCTACAATTAAAATTGTTTCAGGTGTAGAATCTGGCTCTATAGATCCCTTGTAATTTTCTAATATATCTAATACTACTCTTTTTAAACAACCTTGAACTTCTGAAGGCTCTTTTATTTTTTCTTCTCTTATCTTTTCTCTTAATTTATCTATTATGTATACAGAAGTTTCCACCCCAATATCAGATGTTATAAGTATTTCTTCAAGTTCATCATACATATCCTCATCTATTGATACAGTACCTGTAAGAATTTCAGTTATCCTATCCGTAAAATTGTTTTTAGTCTTAGAAAGACCACTTTTTAATTTATCAAAAAATCCACTAAACATATTTTCCTCCTTAAATTATAAAATGTCATATATATTAACCTTTTAGATCCACAGACACTACTTTGGATACTCCTTTCTCCTCCATAGTTACTCCATACAAAACATTACTTGCCTCCATGGTACCCTTTCTATGTGTAATAACTATAAACTGTATATTTTCAGAAAACTTTCTTAAAAAATCCGCGTATCTTACTACATTTGCATCATCTAAAGCTGCTTCAATCTCATCAAGTATACAAAAGGGAGTAGGTTTCATTTTTAATATGGCAAAAAGCAAGGCGATGGCAGAAAGACCTTTTTCTCCACCTGACATTAAATTTATATTCTGGAGCTTCTTCCCTGGCGGTTCTACATTTATCTCAATATTAGCCGACAGTACATCTTCTCCAGAAAGTATTAAATCAGCATTTCCACCTTTAAAAAGTTCTCTAAAAGTTTCAGTGAAGTTTTTTCTAATTTTTTGAAAATTTTCGCTGAACACTGTTTTCATTCTATCAGTCATTTCATTTATAACATTTATTATTTCTTCTTTAGATTTTACTAAATCTTCTCTTTGACTAGACATAAATGTATATTTTTCCTTAACTGTCTTGTATTCTTCAATGAAACCTACGTTAACAGTACCTAGTGCTGTTATACTATTTTTTAATTCATTGATACTAGATTTATATGATATTATATCATTAATTTCACATTTATACTCTAATGCTTCAGCATAAGTAAGTTCAAATTCCTCATTAATTCTTTCTATTAAAGCTTTATTTTCAGTTTCTATTCTAGTTAAGTTAAGTTGTAACTTATGCCTTTCTTCTTCTTTTTTATTTATTACCATATTCATTTGCTCAAATTTATCATTATAATTTTGTAAATTATGTTTTATCTTTATTTTTTTAATCTCACTACCTTCAAATTCACTATCCATAGCATCTAAAAACTGTTTTATTTTAATAAGATTATTACTATTCTCTGTTAATTTATTTTCAAATTTTAAACTATCTGTTTTAAAATTATGCATATGAATTTTTAAATCTGAGCTCTTATCCCTAGCGTTTTTTGTTTCTCCCTCTAATCTATCTATTTCCCTTTTCTTATTTATAATGGCCTCATCTAATTTTGCTTTTTTAACTTTAATGGACGTTAAATTATCTTTAATGCCTATAATCTTTTTATTTTTACTTTGCAATTTTTCTTCTAATGTTTCTGACATTTGTATTAATTCTTTTTTTCTGTTTTCTAGGTTAGTTATCTCCCTTTCCTTATCTATTAATTCTTCAGATGCTTCTTTCATTTTTTCATTAAGCATTACAATTTCATTAGTAGAAATTTTATGATTTTTACTAAGCTTCTCACTTTCTAAATCAATGGCATTAATTCTACCTTGTACCTTTGTAATCTCTATATTTTCAAAATGAATTGAGTCTTTCAAATTTAAATTCATATCATCCAACTCTTTGAGAATGTTGTGATTTTGTTTGTTCTTCCTTGTTGTCTTAATAATTTTTTCTTTTATATTATTAATTTTAATTTCTAATTCTTCTATTTCTCTTTTTCTACCGATTATATTGAAAGACTTATTATAAATACTTCCTCCTGTAAGTGCTCCTCCAGGATTTACAACTTCACCAGAAAGGGTTACAATCTTAAAACTAAAATTAGACTTCTTCGCTATTTCTAAAGCACTATCCATATTTTCTGCAATTATTGTTCTACCGAGAATATGCTCTACTGCTGAAGATAGACTCTTATCATATTCTATCAATTCACTTGCAATTCCAATGTATCCAGGAGTATTTTGTATATTATTATTTATGGGCAAAGTCCTATTCTTTAAAATATTTAGGGGTAGAAATGTAGCTCTGCCTAAATTATTACCCTTTAAATAGTTTATAAGTTTTTTTGCTAAAACCTCGTCTTCAGTAATGATATTTGAAATAGCCGCTCCTAAAGCAATTTCTATTGCCGTTTCAAACTTTTTATCTACATTTATAATTTCTCCAAATACAAAACACTTTTTATTCTCATTATTAACGTAACCTTTTTTTATATGAGTCATAAGATTTTTTACTGATTTATTATATCCCTCATACTTAGCATCTAAACTACTAAGCATATTCTTATTTGCTTCTGATTTGTTAAATTGAATATTTAAATTATTTAACTCTTTCTCATCATCACTTAAAATCCTTCTTATTTTATTTAGTTCTCTTTTATTTTCTTCTATCTTACCTTCATAACTTCCTATCTTTTCTTTTATCTTAACTATTTCACTTTCAAGGGCAGTTTTTGTATTTGCATTAATTTTAATTGAATTTAAATAACTTTCACAAGCAGTTTTTATTTGATTCCTATTCAAATCATGATTTTCCATATCTTTTTTTATTATAGTTATAAAGTTTCTTAAATCTGATATAGTTCCCAAAGTGTCAAATTCTTCACTTTTATAGTTCTTTAAAAGTCTTTCATTTTGATCTATTTCTTCTTTGGAGGATTTTATAAGTTCTTCTAATTCAATTAAATTTTTATTATATGAATCCACCTTATTTTTTAATAAGTTATAATCCTCTGTATATCTTTTACTTTCTCCTATCAATTTATTAATACTGTGTGATAGTTCTTCTAATTCTTTTGCATTTCTAATCTTTAATTGATTTAAATTTTGTATTTTTTCAGCCATAAGATTATTATCTGAAATTATATTTTGATACTGAGACTTTTTCTCATAATATTCTTTTCTCTGAGTTTCATGTAAATTTTCAAACTCTATTAATTCTTCATTACATTGTTTTAATTTTTCTTTTAATGTATTTCTTTCTCTATTTAGATTATTAACTTCATCTTCTACATCTTTATTACTATTTACAATATTTTTAATCTTTATATTAAGATTCTCTGATGAATTCACTAATAAATTTATTTCTTTTTTATTAAGCTCATCAGAAAACTTAACAAAACTCTTTGCCTTTTCACTTTCACGTTCTAGAGGTTCTAATCTTTCTTCATAAGTACCTATTATATCATCTATTCTTATTAGATTTTCATCTGTACTCTCAAGTTTTTTTTCAGCTTCTTCTTTTCTAGTTTTAAACTTTACAATACCAGCTGCCTCTTCTAATAATCCACGTCTTTCTTCAGATTTTCCACTGAGTATAGCTTCTATCTTACCTTGTCCAATTATAGAATACCCTTCTTTACCTATACCA
Organism: Clostridium arbusti SL206; assembly: GCF_000246895.1. Classification (GTDB taxonomy): domain Bacteria; phylum Bacillota; class Clostridia; order Clostridiales; family Clostridiaceae; genus Clostridium_I; species Clostridium_I arbusti. The sequence goes on from NZ_BAEV01000071.1 coordinate 12,775, forward strand.
GTATCCATAAACATTTCCTGTACATCTTTAAGTCTACATCTAGTATTGTTAATATAGTATTCACTTTCCCCGGAACGATAAAGTCTCCTGCCTATGGTTACATCATTATAATCCATTGAGATCATACTGTCAGAGTTATCCAAGGTAAGCATAACCTGGGCAAGACCTACAGATTTTCTAAATTGAGTACCTGAAAATATCACGTCCTCCATTTTTCCGCCTCTTAAAGTTTTTATACTTTGTTCCCCTAAAACCCATCTAATTGCATCAGAAATATTACTTTTACCACTTCCATTAGGTCCTACTACTGCCGTTACTCCCTTTTGAAAATCTAACTCTATCTTATCTGCAAATGATTTAAATCCTCTTATTTCAATAGCTTTTAAGAACATTAATGCCCTCCCCTATTTACCTTCCTATAAATGTCAAAACTGTAGTCAAGATAAAAATAAATACTATAAAAATAATGCTTCCCCTTAAAAATCTTTGTCTTCCTGATTTTTTCATATTATCCTCCATAAATTAAATTTTTAAAATATATTTTTTAGCGTTTATATATTAAATTTTAAAATCCGTAATTATCATTAAGATAATCTTTCAGAGACAAGTATTTAATGCATTCATTGATTTTAATAGTTATATTTTCTAAATTTATATTATCATTTTGATCTACTGTAAATTTACAGCCCAAAAACTTATTTTCCATAGAATTAAAATAGCTTTTTTTATTTGCATACAATTTGGATATATCTCTGCTATTTATCTCAATTGATACATATCCTTCGTAATTTTTAGGTATTACAGAAGTTATCATGTCGTTATATATACTTCCTTGAACCAGTTCTCTAAAAGCTGGATGAAAGGGTCCTGAAACTAATTCTTTCCCTACATTTATTTCATCTGTTGGTTGAAGTCCTATTCTTATAACCTTTATATTATTAGATTGAAACATTCCATATATGGTTTTACATATGTCTATGGCTTCATGAAGGCTATAGGGTTTATATATATTATCTAAATACATCTTCTCCATAGGAGTATCTTTAATAACTAGTGCTGGGTAAATTCTGCATATATCTGGCTTTAACTTTAACACTTCATTAGCTGTGTAAATATCCTTTTGAAAATCATCGCCAGGTAGCCCAGGCATTATTTGATGGCCTAGTGTAAATCCATAGCTTTTAATACGCCTGGAAGCCTCATAAACATCATTTGCTGTATGTCCTCTTCCTGCCATTTTCAGTACATATTCATCCATAGACTGAACTCCAAGTTCTATTATATCCACTTCATAATTTTTAAGATTATCTAGTATAAATTCATTTATATAATCCGGTCTAGTGGATAACCTTATAAAATCTATTTGTCCTTTATTTTTATAATTCTTAGCTACAGCTAATAGTTCTCTTTGCTTTTCTATATCTATTGCTGTAAAAGTTCCTCCAAAAAATGAAATTTCTATAATTGAGTTTTCAGTATCCATGGTCTTTAAGTATTTATCAACTGTATTTATAACAAATTGGCCATTCACTGCATTATTTTCATTTCCAGTAATAGTATTTTGATTACAGAATACACAATTATGAGGACACCCTTGGTGAGGTACAAAAATTGGAATTATATAGTGTCTTCTACTCATATATCTCTCCTATAGTTTTTAATGCAATTTGTGCAGCATCTTGTTCCGCCTCTTTCTTACTAAAACCCGAGCCTTCTCCCTTTAACATTCCATTAAAGATAACAGAAATATAGAATCTTCTCCTATGAGGTGGTCCTTCAAATTTTAACAAATTATATTTTATATCAGCATCACCATTTTTTTGCAATACTTCTTGAAGTTTAGTCTTATAATCTAAAATTATTTGATTCTTCATAGCCATATCAATAATTTTATAAAAATTTGTTAATATGAAGTCTTTTGCAAAGTGAAACCCCTTGTCAAGATATATTGATGCAATAACAGCCTCAACACAATCCGCTAATATAGATACTCTTGTTCTTCCACCTGTAATTTCTTCACCTTTGCTCATAAGTATATATTCTCCAAGCTTCCAGTTATTTGCAATTTTAAACAGTGAATTTTCACATACAATAAGAGATCTCTTTTTAGAAAGTTCCCCTTCACTCTTATCTTGATAATTTAAAAACAAATATTCTGAAATAACAATTTGAAGTACAGAGTCACCTAAGAATTCTAATCTTTCATTGTACTTTATATTTTTTTGATTTGCATACGAACTATGTGTCACAGCTGTTTTTAATAATTCTTTATCTATAAAATCCACCTTTAATATTTGTTCTAAGTTTTTAATATCTTCCATAACAATTGACAATTGAGACAACTCCTTAAAAGTCCATTCTTCAATCTATACAGATTACAAATTCAAGAATAAGCTTTTTAATAATTTTATATAAATTTAAAGCCCCGCATAAAACGGGACTCACATTCTATTCTTCGGTATGTGCTTTTATGTATTCTACCACATCTCCGACAGTTGCTACTTTTTCAGCATCTTCATCAGGGAACTCTATATCAAATTCCTCTTCCAAAGCCATTATCAATTCAACTATATCAAGTGAATCGGCACCTAAATCATCAACAAATGAAGATTCCATTGCTATCTCACTAGCATCTAAACCTAATTGGTCAGCTATAATACTTTTAACCTTTTCAAACATGTAAATTCACCTCCTAAACTCTATATAGATAATATTACATATAAACTCTACCGTCAATATTAATATGACGAATTTTAAATTTATATACTAAAGATAATTATATTTTTAATACTTTTTATAATTATATATCAATGGAACATAACTTTTCAAGCTAAAATGGAATATTTTTACTAATTTATTTTAAACTACGTTTTATCGCTCAATTCATTGATTTTCTCAAGTTCACTAGATATCTTATATATAAAATTAGATTCAGAGCAGATTTTTGCTTGTTTAATAGAATTTTTAAAAGCTTTTACATTAGAACTACCATGTGCTTTCAAAACTATTCCTTTAGTTCCTAAAAAAGGCGAAGCACCATATTCTGAGTAATCAAATCTACTTTTAAAAGCTTTAAATACGGGTTTCAAAAGAATACCACCTATTTTCCCTCGTGTAGATGACATTATCTCTTTTTTTAGCATATTAAAAATATTAGAAGCTACTCCTTCATACATTTTTAGTATGGTATTACCTACAAATCCATCACAAACTAATATATTTGTATCACCATTTGAAACATCTCTAGGTTCTACATTTCCTACAAAGTTGAAATCAGCATTTTTTAAAAGTTTATGAACATTTTTAGTAAGTTCATTCCCCTTTTCCTCTTCCTCACCTATATTTATAAGACCTACACTAGGATTATTCACTTTTAGAATATTTTCAAAATATATTTTCCCCATAAAAGCAAACTGTACTAAATACTGTGGTTTACAATCTACATTAGCACCAGCATCTACCAGCATAAAAGGAGCATTTTTACCTGGCATTATTGGAGCCAGAGCTATTCGATCTATTCCCTTTATTCTTCCAATTACAAATGTAGCTCCAGCCATAAGAGCTCCTGTACTTCCTGCTGAAATTATACTTTGTGCTTTTCCCTCTTTGACTAAACTTAAAGCTTTATAGAGGCTAGAATCCTTTTTCTTTTTAATAGCCATAACCGGATGTTCATTTGGAGTTATTACCTCACTAGCATTTACTATTTCTATTTTACTTTTATCATAAGTGTACTTTTTTAATTCATTTTTTATAAGTTCTTCAGGACCTGTTATAATTATATTTACTTCCGACAATTCATTAACAGCTTGTGTACAGGCTTCTACTACAGCATTAGGTGAATTATCTCCACCCATTCCATCTATTGCTATAATCATTATTTATCACATCCTTTATCAATGAACTTTAAGGATTCATAGGAAAATACTCATTCAGTATACCCTAACCTATTAGTTCTTTTCATATAGCCTATTTACAAAATGATAAAATAAGTTGATATTCTAAATCATAATACAATTGCAGTAAATTAGTAAATTGCTAGCTATATAACAAAAAGAAAAGAAAGCCTTACGACTTTCTCCTCTCTATTTTGCTATAGCCACAACTTCTCTATCTTTGTAATGCCCACAGTTTTTGCAAACTCTGTGTGCAAGTTTCATCTCGTGACAGTTTGGACACTCAACTATTCCTGGTGCACTTAATTTAAAAGTTTGTGCTCTTCTTGAATCTCTTCTACCTTTTGAAAACTTTCTTGCTGGATTTCCCACAATAAACACCTCCTTAGTTGTTTGAAAACAAACCTTTGAGTTTAGCTAGCCTTGGATCTATATCTGGACTTTCGCAATTACAATTGCCTTTGTTCAAATTCACACCACAAACCTGGCACAAACCCTTACAATCTTTTTTACACAACCTTTGTATAGGAAGTGACATTATGATGTTGTTTTCAATAATTTCTGTTAAATCTAGTGTATCATTATTTATAAAGATGAGTTCATCATCCTTATTTTCAGGATTATTAGTTAGCTCTTCCTGTAATTCAAGCTGTAATTTATAGCTAAAATTTTCAAGACATCTAGAACATGAAAGTTGAATTTCTCCATTAATCATTCCATAAAGAGAAAGCATATCTTCCGTTTTCACTAAAGTTGCCTTAACTTTTATAGGTTCTAATACCTCATATGTCTCATAGTCGTCACTAAAACTTTTTGAATCCAGTACTACATCAATATCTTTTTTAGTTGTTTTTTTACCAATTAAATCAGAAATATTTATTATCATACAATTAGCTCTGAAAAATTATAAATAACTTTTCTCATACATATATAACCTATGTATATAATGTGCATAGCACATAGCTCAAGCTAAAGCTACTATTCCCTCCTTAATATACAGATAGCTAATTACTAATTAATCCTCATATGCGGAGTAACACAATTCATTATATAAATCCACATGAAAAATGTCAAGATTTAATTTAAATTTATCATAATAAATAGTGGCTGTATACTCCATCTTATTATGATGGAGATAACAGCCTAAATACCCATATAACCAATTTTAAAACTAACCATCAATAAATTTTTCAATTAATCTAGGAATTTCTATTTAGTTACAATATCTCTTGTATCTCTAGCAATCATAAGTTCTTCATTAGTAGGAATAACTAAAACTTTTGTTTTTGAATCCGCAGCACTTATATCTGCATCATTGCCTATAGTTTGTTCATTCTTTTTCTTGTCAATTTTAATACCTAAGAAATCCATGTTTTCACATATTCCTTCTCTATTTTCAGGTGAATTTTCTCCGATACCACCAGTAAATACTACAGCATCTACTCCATTCATAGAAGCAGCATAGGAACCTATAAACTGTTTTACTTTATAATGGAAAACATTAAGTGCCAAAGTTGCTTTTTCATCTTTTTCTTGAAGTCCAGCCTTTTTTATATCTCTCATATCACTGCTCTTACCGTAGATTCCATAAATACCTGACTTTTTATTTAATAAATTATTTACTTCATCACTAGTTAATTTTAATTCCTTTATTAAAAATGTTACTATAGCAGGGTCAATATCACCACTTCTTGTTCCCATTGCAACTCCTGCAAGTGGTGTAAATCCCATACTTGTATCTACAGATTTTCCACCTTTTACAGCAGCTAGACTTGCTCCATTACCAAGATGGCATGTAATTATCTTAAGAGAACTTAAATCTTTTTTCAAAAATTCAGCTGTAGCTTTTGAAACATATTTGTGTGATGTTCCATGAAATCCATATTTTCTAATACCATATTTAGTATATAAATCATATGGTAATGGATACATATAAGCATAATCTGGTAATGTCTGATGAAATGCTGTATCGAATACGGCTACCATTGGAGTATTTGGCATTAAATCTTTGCATGCATTTATACCAATAATATTAGGTGTATTATGTAATGGAGCTAATTTTACACATTCCTGAATTGATTCCATTACATCGTCATCAATTAATACAGAATCTGCATATTTTTCACCACCATGAACAACTCTATGACCCACAGCTGATATTTCAGACATATCTTTTATTACTCCATGTGTAGTATCTACTAGAGCATCTAACACCAATTTTATTGCCTCTTTGTGATCATTCATTGGTTGTTCAATTATATATTTTTCTCCATTTACCTTTTGTGTAAGTATAGAACCTTCTATAGCTATTCTTTCCACTAAACCCTTTGCTAATACAGTTTCATCTTTCATATCTATTAATTGATATTTTAATGATGAACTTCCGCAATTAATTACTAAAACTTTCATAAATTTACCTTCCTTCTGTTATTGAATTTACTATTATAAAACTTATTAAATTCCCTTTTGAGCTTGAACTGCAGTCACTGCTACAACATTAACTATATCATCAGCACTACAACCTCTTGATAAGTCATTTATAGGTTTCGCAAATCCTTGGCATATAGGTCCAATAGCCTTTGCCTTTGCAAATCTTTGTACTAACTTATATCCAATATTACCTGTCTGTAAATCAGGGAATACTAAAACATTTGCTTTTCCTGCTACTTTGCTGCCTGGTGCTTTTAATTTTGCTACTTCTTCTTCAATAGCAGCATCCAATTGAAGTTCACCATCTATATCTAAATCACTTCTTAATTCCTTTGCAAGTGCAGTTGCATTTTTTACTTTATCTACAAGTTCTCCCTTTGCACTTCCCATTGTTGAAAATGAAAGCATAGCTACCTTTGGATCAAGATTACATAACTTTTTAGCTGTTTCAGCTGTTGTTATTGCAATAGCTGCAAGTTCTTCTGTAGAAGGATTTGGGTTTACTGCACAATCAGCGAATAAAAGAAGTCCACTTTCTCCATATTTACAATCCGGTACCACCATAACAAAAAATCCTGATACAATCTTTACTCCTGGAGCAGTCTTTACAATCTGTAAGCCTGGTCTTAAAAGATCTCCAGTAGTATGAATTGCACCAGAAACCATACCATCAACATATCCCATTTTAATGCACATAGTTGCAAAATATAAAGGGTCTCTTACCATTTTCTCAGCTTTTTCTAAAGTCATACCCTTCTTTTTTCTTAATTCGTAAAATTCTTTTGTAAATTCTTCTATTAATTCAGAAGAATTTGGATCAAATATTTCAGCTCCACTAATATCTGCTCCAAGTTTTTTTGCATTTTCTTGAATTTTTTCCTTACTTCCTACTAAAACGATATTTGCTAGTCCATCTTTTAATATTTTATCACATGCCTGTAAGTTTCTTGATTCCTCTCCTTCAGCCAAAACAATTTTTTTTCTATCACTTTTTGCCATTTCAAATATTGATTTCATTAAATCCATGTTAATTTCTCTCCCTTCCTTGTATCACATAAAGTATATATTTAATCCCACTAGGATAAATTATATAGTATAATACTTATTATTAATATACAACTTTTAATGTACTAATTTCAATAAAAAAAAACAAAAAATTTATTTTCAATATATTAAAAAGTTTCTCACAATTTTAACTATTATATAATTTTTTAATAGTTAAAATGATAAAATTATATAATATTATATAATTTCCCATGATTTTTTTGATAAATTTACATTTGTCTGTTATTTATTTATCAAATATAATTCATGTGACTCA
>NZ_BAEV01000070.1 GCF_000246895.1 Clostridium arbusti SL206
ATGTATATAATCTATTATTTAATATATACTCTATTTCATCTATAGTTTTACTTCCTATATCTATTATCAATATACCTTCCTTTTTAATACTATTTTCATTTATAACATTAGTTAATCCTCCATTTTTCAAATCACATATTAGAGCATCACAATTATCTTTAGAATCCCAAGGTAAAATATCATATCCTCTTTTTTCTAAACCTTCCTTAAGGTTCAACAAATTATTTGAAATACAAATTTTCATAATAAAAAACCTCCTATAGGTATTATTTCCTATTGAGAGGTTTTTATTCTTTTAATAACAAAGTATATACTATTAACCTTATTATATAGTTGCAATTTAAATTGTACATTTCATTAATAATAGCTAATAGTTATAGTATAGTATTCATTTTTTACTTATAGAATCCTTCAATACGTATTTTTCTTCTTCTGATAAATCATATCTAGATATTCCCTTATCAATTGGTTTCGCATAAGTAGTACTTTCATCTCTACCATATATACTTGTTATGATAACTCCATCCTTGTTATTATCAAGCATAGCTATAGAAAAACTTAAATCACTTCCAACATCTTCAAAAGCTTTATATCTTACTATTGATATATTTTGTAGACATTTATTCAACTTTTCATGAATATCGTCATATACGTTCTTTATTTCTTTTGTTTCTGAACTAGCATTATCTATTTTATCCATATAAGATTCAATTAATTCTTGTAAATTACTATTTTCTACTCCTCTTGTTAATTTTCTATATTTATTTTCTAATCTATTAATAGCCGATATATTCACAAAAGAAGTTATTACTAAAATTATTATTATTACAATTAAAATACCTACTATGTATATACTTAAATTATTATATATTTCAATTATAGTCTGCATTAACTCTTCGTCCTTTCTATTTACATTCATGATGTATGTTTCACGTGAAACATTTTAAAGCTTCAATATATCTAATATTCTTTGAAGATCCTCATTTGAATAATATTCAATTTCAATTTTTCCCCTATTGTTTTTATTTTTTAAATTTACTTTTGTTCCAAATATATCTTCTAATCTATTTCGTATATCATTAATATATCCATTTAGTTTCTCATCATTATTATTTTTATTATGTGTTATAGAATCATTCCTCAAGTTTCTTATAAGTTTTTCTGTTTCTCTGACGCTTAACCCTTCATCTATTACTTTTTGAGATATTTCATATTGTAAATCATTATTCTCAATGCTAAGAATAGTCCTTGCATGTCCCTCAGAAATAACAGCATCCTTTAAGTATTCTTGAACTCTTTTATCCAAATTCAATAATCTAATACAATTTGTAATAACTGTTCTCGATTTACCAACCTTTTTCCCTAATTCATCTTGTGTTATATTAAAATCTTCTATCAGCTTTTTATAAGCTAATCCCTCTTCAATTGGATTTAAGTCTTCTCTTTGAATATTTTCTATTAAAGATATTTCTAGTAAATCCTTATTAGATAATTCCATAATTACTGCTGGTATTTCTTTTAATCCTATACTTTTGGCAGCACGCCAACGTCTCTCTCCAGCAACTATAATATAAAAGTTATTTTCTTTTTTCAATACAAGTGGTTGAATAATACCATGTTCTTTAATAGATTGGGCTAGCATTATAATTTTTTCATTATCAAAATTTTTTCTTGGTTGATCACTATTTGGTCTTATCAAATTTATAGGTATTGAATTTATAGATCCCTCGTCATTTTCCTCAAGTATATTTTGATTTATTAATGCACCTAATCCTTTACCTAAGCCACCTTTTTTATTCATATGTTAATCACCCCTCTTGCCTAGTAAGAAATTCTTCTGATAACTTATCATAGCATTCTGCACCTTTACATTTATCATCATAAAGGAGAATAGGTAATCCGAAACTAGGTGCCTCTGCTAGTCTAATATTTCTAGGTATAGTTGTCTTATAAACTTTATTTTCAAAATACTTATTTACTTCCTTGCATACTTCATTTGACAATTTAGTTCTATTATCAAACATAGTGAGTATAACGCCTTCCACATATATCCTCTTATTCAAAGACTTTTTCACCAACTGAATGGTATTTACAAGTTGTCCAACTCCCTCTAGTGCATAGAATTCAGCTTGTATAGGAATTAATACGCTACTTGATACACATAAAGAATTAAGGGTTAATAATCCTAATGAAGGTGGACAATCAATAAATACATAATCATATTCACTATTCAGTTCATTTATTTTATTCTTTAAAATAGATTCCCTATTTTTCATTTCTATAATCTCAATTTCTGCACCTGCAAGCTCTAATGTTGATGGAGCCACATACAAATTTTCAATTAATTGAGATTTCAATATTACATCTTTTAATGGAGAATCATTAGTAATTACATCATATATAGATTTATCAATATTGGATTTATCAATTCCAAGTCCGCTAGTAGTATTACCTTGTGGATCAATATCTATCGTTAATATTTTATAACCCTTCATAGCTAAGTATGAACAAAGATTAATATTAGTAGTAGTTTTTCCAACTCCACCTTTTTGATTAAATACACTTATTACTTTCATCAATTTTCACCTCTCTCCAACATATTAGATAATTTATCTTATTTCATTATAATCTTAAAGATAATTCACTACTTATTATTATAATCTCATATTTAAACTTATTAAATACATTTTATGAAACATTTATAAAAAAATTAAAATTTATACTTAAATATATATAAGTTGCATTAAGATTATACATTAATAGTAATTAGTAGATGAGTTCTAAACAAACTAGCAATTTTATAATGAATATAATTTATTACAACATATATAATTTAATTCTTTATTTAAATTAAAATAAAAAGTAATGTTTCACGTGAAACATTACTTTTTTCGTATCTTAATTGTCACTTCTATAAAGTCATCTAATTCCTTTGACCTGTAATTTGCGTTTATCCCATATTTATCAAATACCTGTTTTATAGTGTTTACATAAACTCTTGGACTAAATATTCCCTTTATCCTTTTTTTTCCGTCACATGCTAATTCAACCGTTTCTAACTTACCTAATTCTTTTTCAATAAGTTCTTCCGTTTTCTTTACATTAAGTCCTTTATCTATTATAATTCTTAATATCTTATCTTGTAATTCCTGATTTGGTAATTTTAATAATGCCCTAGCATGTCTTTCTGTTAAACAATTTTCTAAAATAATATCTCTTATTCTCTTGTCTAATTTAAGAAGTCTTAGTTTATTTGATATTGTAGATTGCTTTTTACCAATACTAAGTGCAAGTTGTTCTTGAGTATAACCATGATCCTTAATTAAATTATAATATGCTTCTGATTCCTCCATAAAGTTTAAATCTTCCCTCTGAAGATTTTCTAATAAGGCAATGGCTGCAGACTCTCTATCAGAAATGTTAACTACAATGGCTGGAACCACCTTGAATCCTGCTATTTTAGCTGCTCTAAGTCTACGTTCTCCAGCTATTAACTCATACTTTTGTTCTTCAACTTTTCTTACTGATAAAGGCTGTATTATACCATAACTTTTTATTGACTGAGCCAATTCATTAAGTGCATTTTCATCAAAGTATTTTCTTGGTTGATAAGTATTGGCAAATATCCAATCCACATTTATATTGAATATATTATTATTAATCATAAGCAAACCATCCCTTATATATTTCCTTGTGGCTATTTTCTTTATATGTTAACAAATTTATTCCTTTTTATGTACATTTCGATAATCACCTTAATGGTTTCTTGGTAACTACACCAGCTTTTCTAGGAAATTGATTTGGTGTTTTCTTTACTTTCTTAACTATAACAAGATTATGTTTTAAGTCACTTTCTTCAATTTCTACTTTTATTATATCCTCTACTTTTCCACCTAAAGTAGCAATAGCATTTTTAGACGCTATTATCTCATCATCTATAGAGGGTCCTTTTAATGCTATAAAATATCCACTTACCTTAACATAAGGTATACAAAATTCACTTAAAACTGTCATATTAGCTACAGCCCTTGAAGTCACAACATCAAACATTTCTCTATATTCATTTTTTCTAGAGAAATCTTCTGCTCTTCCATGTATAGTTGTTATACCTTGAAGATCTAATTTATTTATAACTTCATTTAAAAAGTTTATTCTTTTATTTAAGGAGTCCAACAAAACTACCTGTATATCTTCATTAATAATCTTTATAGGTATGCCTGGAAACCCAGCACCTGTACCTATATCAATAAGACTTTTAGCATTCTTTAAAAACTCAAATTTAAATATTTTTAAAGAATCAATAAAATGTTTTTTTACTATTTCCTCATCTTCAGTAATAGCAGTAAGATTTATCTTTTCATTCCATTCTTGAATTAAATTTTTATATTGTATAAATTTATTATATTTGTCTTTATTAAAATCTAATCCTTCACTTTCACATGCACTATTCATTAAATCAAAATATTCCATTTATTCCTCCAGTTTAATTAACGTAATTCTATTTATTCCTTTAAACACTACTAAATTGCTATTTTAATATTAAGGTAAACATTGAAATATATACTAATACTACAGAGATACTTTAATACGTATATATCTAATATTATATACTAAATTTACAAATTATTAAATTATATTATTAAATTAAAAGCAGGAGTCTAAAAAAGAATAGATAATCATTAAATTCAAGAATAGCTTCATTTAATTACTAGATTAATTACTAGAAATCACATTATAATAATTATTTTTAGCAGTAAAATAGATAAGGGAGCTATATTGCTATGCATATATATGTATAGCAATATAGCTCCCTTAAATAAATTATATAGATACTTTTCTGAAATATTGCTCTAGATATATCATTAAAACTGATATATCTGCTGGTGACACCCCTGAAATTCTAGATGCCTGACCAATACTTATTGGTTTCATCTTAGTTAGTTTTTGAATTGCCTCAATTCTAAGTCCTTTTACTTTATCATATTTCAAATTTTCTGGTATAAGTCTATTTTCAAATTTTTTAAATTGTTCTACCTGCTCTAATTGCTTAGTTATATAGCCTTCATATTTAGTGGCTATATCCACCTCATCAGTTATATCTTCTGATAACTCAGGTCTTTCTAAGTCCAATGGTTTTACCATATTATAGTCAAGTTCAGGTCTTTTTATAAGTTCATACAAACTTATAGGCTTTTTCAAAGTTGAAGAACCTAAACTTTCAATAAAATCATTATTTTCTTTTTTATTTGTAATTTGTAATTTTTTCAATCTATCAATTTCCTTATGGATAGCATCTCTTCTACTTATAAATCTTTCATATCTATTATCTGAAACTAATCCAATACTTCTTCCTAATTCCGTAAGTCTTAGATCTGCATTATCCTGCCTTAATAAAAGTCTATATTCCGCTCTTGAAGTCATCATTCTATACGGCTCATTAGTTCCCTTTGTAACAAGATCATCTATTAATACCCCAATATATGCATCTGATCTTCTTAAAATTAACGGATCCTTATTTTGAATCTTTAATGCCGCATTTATTCCAGCTATAATGCCTTGACAAGCAGCTTCCTCATATCCTGAACTACCATTTAATTGTCCTGCTCCAAATAATCCATTAATAGTTTTAAATTCCAGTGATAGTTTTAACTGTGTAGGATCTATGGAATCATATTCTATAGCATATGCTGTTCTAAGTATTTCAACATTTTCAAGTCCCTTTACAGTTTTTATCATCTTTAATTGTACTTCTTCTGGTAATGAACTAGACATTCCTCCAACATACATTTCGTTAGTATTTTCACCTTCAGGTTCAATAAATACTTGATGCTGATTTTTATCTGGAAATCTCATCACCTTGTCTTCTATGGATGGACAATACCTAGGGCCTACACTCTTAATGCTACCATTATATAAAGGTGATCTATCTATATTCTCTTTAATCACTTTATGAGTTTCTTCATTAGTGTATGTTAAATAACATAATATTTGTTCTCTATCAATCTTATCACTTATAAATGAAAATGGAATTATTTCTTTATCTCCAGGTTGTTCTATCATCTTTGATAGGTCAACGGATCTCTTATTAATACGAGCAGGTGTACCGGTCTTAAATCTTCTTAAAGCTATTCCTTCATCTATAAGACTCTGTGACAACTCATTTGCAGGGAATAGTCCACTTGGACCACCGCTGTAATTAACCTCTCCTATTATTATTCTAGATCTTAAATAAGTACCTGTGGCTAATACTATAGCTTTTCCTGAGAAATAAGCACCATTTTTAGTAAGTACACCTTGTACAGTTCCATCCTTAAAATCTATACTTACAACTTCAATTTGTTTTATATATAAATTATCTTGTCTTTCAATTACTTCCTTCATTCTCTCAGAATATCTTCTCTTATCCGCTTGTGCCCTTAGTGAATGAACAGCAGGTCCTTTTGATAAATTTAACATTTTAGATTGAATAAATGTATGATCAATATTTACACCCATTTCTCCACCTAATGCATCTATCTCTCTTACTAAATGCCCCTTGGCTGTTCCGCCTACATTGGGATTACAAGGCATCATAGCTATACTATCTAAATTCATTGTACATATAAGGGTTTTAGCCCCCATTCTCGAGGCTGCTAAAGCTGCTTCACAGCCTGCATGGCCAGCTCCAATTACTATTACATCAAATTCTCCTGCAATATATTTTATCATGTGTATCACCTACTTTCCTAAACAGAAATTTTTAAATATTTTTTCTATTAAATCTTCTTCCATAGTATCCCCTGTAATATAACCTAAATCATACCAAGCATTTCTTATATCTATTGATGCTAAATCGATAGCTGATGTATTCTTTAAGGCATTTATTGCTTCTTCACAATTTGATTTTGCTTTAATTAATGCCGCCTTGTGTCTTGTGTTCGTAATAATTAAATCCTGAGACTTTATTTCACCATTAAAAAATAATTCTTTAACTAATTTTTTTAACCTATCTATACCAAATCCATTTTTGGCGGATATATCTATTATATATTTTGAATCCAATCCTTTAAGATCTTCTCTATTTATTTTCTTAGGCAAATCTATTTTATTTAATAGAATAATATATTTCTTATTTTTAATATATCTTATTATATCTAAATCTTTTTCATCCAAATTTCTACTTGAATCTAAGATAAATATTACTAAATCAGCCTCATCTATCTTTTTCTTAGATTTCTCTACTCCAATCTTCTCTACTATATCTTCAGTTTGTCGAATTCCCGCAGTATCAATAAGTTTTATAGGAATACCTGATACATTTATATATTCTTCTATTACATCTCTAGTTGTTCCTTCAATTTCTGTAACAATTGCTCTTTTTTCCTCCAATAATGCATTTAGCAATGAGGATTTACCTACATTAGGTTTACCTACTATAGCAGTACTCAAACCATCTCTTAATATTTTACCTTCATCGGCCGAGTTTATTAACAATTCAATTTTATATAATATAATCTTTAACTTTTTCACTGTATTTTCAGAAGTTAACTCTTCAAGATCATCTTCTGGATAATCTACAGTAGCTTCAATATGCGCTATTAATTCCAACAATTCTTCTCTTAGTGTATTAATTTCTTTAGATATTCTACCTTCTGACTGCATAACCGCTGCTTTCATACTTGCATCTGTCTTTGCAGTTATTATATCCATAACTGCCTCAGCCTGACTAAGATCTATTCGTCCATTCAAAAATGCCCTTTTAGTAAATTCACCAGGTTCAGCCATTCTTGCTCCAGCTTTCAACACTTCCTCTAGTATCCTTTTTGTGGAAAAGATACCTCCATGACAGTTTATCTCTATAACATTCTCTGCTGTAAAACTTCTAGGACCCTTCATAAAACTTATAATAACTTCATCTATATTATCCTTAGTCCCTGATTCAACTATATTTCCATATCTCATGGTATAAGGTTTAATATTTAGAATACTGTCTCCACTCTTTGGTACAAAAATACTATCTACTATATTCACCGAATTTTTTCCTGAAATTCTAATTATAGAAATTCCACCTTCGCCTAACGCCGTAGCTATTGCTGCTATTGTATCAAATTCTTTCATACAATTTAGGTAAGAAAATAAACTTACCAATTCCTCCTCTCCAATTATACAAACTTATAATTAAAAAGAAAGCCATTAGGCTTTCTTAAAATCAATTACTACATATCTATTGGGTTCGTCACCCTCACTGTAAGTTTCAATATTTTTATCATTCTGCAAAGCTGAATGAATTATTCTTCTTTCATAGGGATTCATCGGTTCAAATTTCATAACTTTTCTACTTTTTTGGACCTTATGTGACATCCTTAATGCCAGCCTCTTTAATGTTTCTTCCCTCTTAGCTCTATAATTTTCAGTATCAATTACTACTCTCTTATATTCTCCATCATGCCCTTTATTTATAACTAAGCTTACAAGATATTGAAGTGAGTCTAAGGTTTCGCCTCTGTAGCCTATTAAAATACCCATATTTGAACCTATAAGTTCAACTTTTATCTTATCCTTAACTTCTTTAATTTTGATTTCTGTATTAACTCCCATATTATCAAAAATACTTTTTAAGAAATTCCTTGCCTCATCACAATAATTTCTCTTAACAGTTACTTTTACTTTTGCAGGTCTTTTACCAATAAGACTTAGAAGGCCTTTACTTCCTTCATCTAGAACTAAAACATCTACTTTATCTTCTGTTACTCCCAGTTCACTCATAGCATTTTGTTTTGCTTCCTCTATAGTTTTACCAGTCATCTCAATACAATTCATCCTTAAGCCCCCCCTCTCAATAAAATAAACTTAATTATTATCAATATTGTCTTTATTTTTTCTTTTGTTCTTCTTATTATTTACAGCATTTTTATGATCTACAGTAACACTGCTTTCAGCTACTACTTTATTCTCTTGTTCTTCATTAGCCATTTTATTTGCAACCATCTTCATAACTAATTTAGTTTGAAGTATTTGTACAATATTACCTGTAACCCAATATAATACTAAAGCAGCATTAAATCTTAAACTCATGTAGAAAAGAACTATAGACATAACTATATTCATAGTTGATGTCTGTTTTGCCTGAGCCTTATCTACTGTTGAAGACATTAGCATACCGGAAAAATATGTAGTCGCACCAGATATAACTGGAAGTATCCAACTAGTCCAATCTGAAAGACTAGCAGATTTTGATAAGTCATGGATCCATAAGAAACCAATTCCCTTTATCTCTAAAGTGTAAAATACATAATATAATGCGATAAGTATAGGGTATTGTATTATTAATGGTAAACATCCACCTAATGGATTAGCACCTTTTTCTTTATATAGTTTCATAGTCTCTTGCTGTAATTTTTGAGGATCACTTTTATATCTAGCTTGAAGCTTTTTTATTTCTGGTCCAAGCTTACTCATCATTAATGAAGATTTAATTTGCTTAATATTTAAAGGTAACAATATCACTCTTATTATAATAGTAAGAACTATTATAGATAAACCAAAGGATATATTTTTATCTGGGAAGATACTTAATATACCATTATTTATTGCTTGAAAAAATCCAACAAATAAATCATTTAAAAACTTGATTTTAAACAAAGTTTAAGCCTCCTATAGTTTATTTAACAGGATCATATCCTCCTGGATTAAAAGGATTACACCTTAAAATCCTCTTAATTGACATATATCCCCCTTTTAAAACACCATATTTAGTTATCGCATCCATAGCATACATAGAGCATGTTGGATAAAATCTACAACACGGCCTCTTTAAAAGTGATATATATTTTCTATAAAATTTTATCATTGATAATATTATTTTCTGCATTTTAATTTAATCCTGCCTTTTTAAGCAGATTTTTTAAAGAAGCTTCTATTTCCTTATAATTCTTATTGGTGCAACTAACACGAGCGATAAATACGAAATCATAACCTATTTTCAATGATTCTTTGTTCAATCTATAGCTTTCACTAATTAATCTTTTTACTCTACTTCTTACAACACTTTTTCCAACTTTTTTACTTACAGATATACCAAGTCTATTAATTTCTTTATTCTTAAAATTTTTAAATGTGTAAAGTACAAGAAGATGATTAGAAATAGACTTTCCTTTTCTATAGACCGTTCTGAACTCAGAATTTTTTCTTATTTTGTCTTCCTTCATATAAAACCTAATGCTCCTTTAAGAATCTATTGCTTTTTTTCTGTAATTACAGAAAAAGGCCACAAAAGCGGCCCTTATGCTGTCAATCTTTTTCTACCTTTTTGTCTTCTTTTCTTTAAAATATTTCTTCCAGATAAAGTACTCATTCTTTTCCTAAATCCATGTTCTCTTTTTCTTTGTTTCTTTTTTGGTTGATAAGTCATAAACATACTTTTTGCACCCCCTTTTTTGTGCAGTTCAAATTTTTATATAGCAATTTACTTACTAACTGACTTATAGTTTTACTTTTATATTATATATTTATCGAATATTAATGTCAATATTAATAAGTATTATACCCAAGGTAAACTCATAAAAATAATATTTTATTACTATAGGAATGAAAACTAAAGATAAACTTCACTAATATGATATTTTTACAATTTATAAGATAATTTAGAATGAAATATTTTTAAATAACCAGATAGTTCTTATCACAAGATATATCCTATAAGATTAATCTTTTGTTGATATTTTTTAGTTGAAAATACTTTTTTGTGGATAACTTCTTGAATAGCTACTGATGTTTTGCTATTATTAAACGTGACCTGTGAATTATTTTTCAATTATATAGTTATGCACAGGTTGTGGACAAAACTGTTGATAACTTATTCAATTTACTAAATAAATTCATTTACTATCTTTTATTTTTCTCTAAAATACAGTATTTATAACCTATTTCGATATGTTACTATATTCTTTTATATGTTGTTTATAATTTTTATTTTTTAAATTAATTAACAAAATTATAAACATGTGAATAATTTTATTTAAATTTGTCAACAACCTAAGATAGTGGAACTATTTTGTTTATATTATTGTTAATAACCTATTTTAAAGATAAAAAAATTTTTACTGGAGGATACTATATGGACGCCCAAATAAAAGATATATGGGAAAAAACTTTAAATATAATAAAAAGCGAATTAACAGAAGTGAGTTTTAATACTTGGATTAAAAGTATATCTCCTTTATCTATGAATAATGATTTTGTAAAACTTGGGGTCCCTAATCAATTTACTAAAGAAATTCTAGAAGGTAGATACAAAGACTTAATTTCAAACTCTTTAAAAGTCATAACTACTAAAAAATATTCTCTTGTTTTTAATATATTATCAGAAGAAACTGCTGAAATTGACGACTCTTTCAATAATAGATCTCAAGATAATCTAGCTGCTAATGATGATATGTATACTATGTTAAATCCAAAATATAAATTTGATTCATTTGTTATAGGCAATAGTAATCGCTTTGCACATGCAGCATGTTTAGCCGTTGCGGAAGCACCAGCTAAAGCATATAATCCTCTTTTTATCTATGGAGGAGTGGGTCTTGGTAAAACTCATCTTATGCATGCTATAGGCCACTACATATTACAAAATAATCCTAAAGCAAAAGTAGTATATGTTTCTTCAGAGAAATTTACTAACGAATTAATTAACTCTATTAAAGATGATAAAAATGAAGAATTTAGAACTAAATATAGAAATATTGATGTTCTTTTAATAGATGATGTTCAATTCATTGGTGGTAAAGAAAGAACACAAGAGGAATTCTTTCATACATTTAATGCTCTTCATGAAAATAATAAACAAATTATACTCTCTAGTGATCGTCCCCCAAAGGAAATACCTACATTAGAGGATAGATTACGCTCCCGTTTTGAATGGGGTCTTATAGCTGATATTCAACCACCAGATTTTGAAACGAGAATAGCTATTCTAAAGAAAAAAGCAGATGTAGAAAATTTAAATATACCTAATGAAGTAATGGTATATATAGCAACAAAAATAAAATCTAATATAAGAGAATTAGAAGGTGCTCTTATACGAATAGTAGCTTTTTCTTCATTAACAAATAAAGAAATAAGTGTAGATTTAGCATCAGAAGCATTAAAAGATATAATCTCAAGTAGACAAAGTCGTCAAGTTACTATATCACTAATTCAAGATATAGTTTCAAATTATTATAATCTTAGAATAGAAGACTTTAAATCAGCAAGACGAACTAGAAATATAGCTTATCCTAGGCAAATAGCCATGTATTTATGTAGAAAGCTTACAGATATGTCTTTACCTAAAATTGGTGAAGAATTTGGAGGAAGAGATCATACCACTGTAATTCATGCCTATGAGAAAATATCTGCTGGATTAAAAAAAGATGAATCACTAAAAAATGCAATATCAGACATAACTAAGAAAATAAATCAAAAATAATAACAATTGTTTATAATAATACAAAATAATAGTGTGGATAAAAAAGTTCATTTATATTGGACCTTAATAATGTGGATAAAGCTAAATTTTTATTATTTACTTATCCACAATTATTTTTTCTCCTAATCAAGCAATATTGGAGTTTATGTAAGTTATACACATATCAACAGCCCCTACTACTATTACTAATAATATTATTATCTAATCTACTCTATTATATAAAACATTTTTCTGTTAATAAGGAGGAACATAATTATGAAATTTAAATGTGAAAAAAGTAAGCTTCAAGAAGCTATATCTATAGCTCAAAAAGCTGTAACGGGAAAATCATCAATGCCAATATTACAAGGATTACTTCTAATTGCAGAACAAGATCAAATTACAATAATAGGTTCTGATATAGATTTAAGTATAGAAACTAAATTAGAAGCTGAAGTTATAGAAACCGGTAAAATTGTAGTTGATTCCAAACTATTTGGTGATATAATAAGAAAATTACCAAATTCAAATATAGAAATAAGTTCAATAGATGATAATTCTATTAAACTTATTTGTGAAAAATCAAATTTTACTTTAGTTCATATGAATCCAGATGATTTTCCAAGTCTTCCATCAATAGATGAGGAAATGATTTTTTCTATAGAACAAAAAACATTAAAAAATATGATAAAATCTACTATATTTGCAATTGCTCAAGATGAGTCTAGGCCTATTTTAACAGGGGTTTTATTTGAAGTTAAAGATAAAAAGGTTAATTTAGTAGCTTTAGATGGATATAGATTAGCATTTAGAAGTGAACCAATAGATAATGATAATTCTATGAGCGCTGTTATACCAGGAAAAACTCTAAATGAAGTAGTTAAAATATTACAAGATGATGGAGTTGTGAATATAACATTTACATCAAATCATATTCTTATAAATTTAGAAAAAACTAAAATAATATCTAGACTCTTAGAAGGTGAGTTTATAAAATATACGTCAATTATTCCTGAAGAACATAATTTGAGAGTCGATGTTAAAAGAGGTGAGCTTTTAAACTGTATAGAAAGGGCATCTTTAGTCGGTAAAGATGGAAATACTAGTCTTATTAAATTAGATATTGAAGATGATTATATGGTAATAACTTCAAATTCTCAATTGGGAAAGGTAAGAGAAGAATTAAATATAATTTTGCAAGGTGAGAAATTACAAATTGCATTTAACTCAAAATATTTAATTGATTTATTGAAAATAATTGAAGAAGAAGAAATATACATGGATTTTTCAAGCAGTGTAACTCCATGTTTAGTAAAAAGTAAGGAAAATAATAACTATACATATCTTATTTTACCTGTAAGGTTATTAAATAGTTAATTTTTAGTGAAATTGGTTATAATTAAAAAAGGAGGTTGTAACTTTATAGTTACTTAAATTTAAATATGGAAGAAATTAAAATAGATACTAATATAATAAAATTAGATTCATTTCTAAAATGGGCAGGTATTGCAAGTCAAGGTTCTGAAGCTAAATTTTTTATAAAAAATGGTGATGTTAAGGTAAATGGGACTATTGAAACTCAAAGAGGCAAGAAATTATCAAAGGGAGATTTAATAGAATTTAACGGTAATCAGTATAAAATAATATAATTATATTTGATTAAATAATTAGACTTACCATAAGTTTATATACTTGTGTTATAATATAAGGTGTGTAGTTATGCATATAGGCTCTTTAATACTTAATAATTTTAGAAATTATGAAAAACTTAATATTCAACTAGATAAAAATATAAATATATTTACTGGAGATAATGCTCAAGGTAAAACTAATATACTTGAGAGTATTTATTACTGTAGTGTAGGAAAATCATATAGAACTAATAAGGATAAAGAACTTATTCAATGGAAAAAGGAAAGTGCATATATAAATTTATATATTTGCAAAGAAAGATTAAATAAAAAAATAGAGATAAAGATTTTTAAAGAAGGTAAAAAAGGCATTAATGTTAATTCTATAAAGCTAAGAAAAATATCTGAACTTTTTGGAATTTTTAATGCTGTAATTTTTTCACCAGAAGATTTAAAAATAGTAAAAGAAGGTCCCGTTTACAGAAGAAAGTTCTTAGATATAGAACTTTCTAAATTAAACTCAAGATATTATTTTGAGTTAGTTCAATACAATAAAGTTTTGAATGAAAGAAATGCATTACTTAGAAGTAGAAATGATAAAGCTTTTGATATTTTAGATATATATGACCAGCAGCTTAGTAGATATGGAAGTAAAATAATAAAATATAGGTTAGACTATATAAAGAAATTAAATGAATTTGGAAATGTAATACATAAAGATATAACTAGTGGAAAAGAGAATATAGAATTTAGATATATTATGAGTGCTAAAAATACAGATACTCTAGAACAAGACCTATTGAAGTGTTATGAATTAAATAGAGATAAAGATATATATAGGAGAAATACATCAATAGGTCCACATAAAGATGATTTTAGTATAGAAATAAACAATATCGACACTAGAAGTTATGGATCACAAGGACAGCAAAGAACTGCCATATTAACTATTAAATTTTCAACTTTGAGTATTTTAAAAGAATACACTAAAGAAGCTCCAGTACTTTTATTAGATGATGTTTTATCTGAGCTTGATACTTCAAGGCAAAAATATATTTTAAATTCTATAAATGGTATACAAACTATAATAACTTGTACTGGAATTAATGATATAGATAATTATATTAATGGAAATTTTAAAGTTTTT
Source organism: Clostridium arbusti SL206 (assembly GCF_000246895.1). GTDB lineage: Bacteria > Bacillota > Clostridia > Clostridiales > Clostridiaceae > Clostridium_I > Clostridium_I arbusti. Next base: position 15,200 of record NZ_BAEV01000070.1, read on the forward strand.
AAGGTTGAATATGGAAAAGTATCAGAAGTTAGCAAATTGTAAGGGGGATTTTTATGTTTTTGCATTTAGGTGAAAGCGTTGTAATTCCGATAAGAGATATTATTGGAATTTTTGATATAGAAACCACTATGTATAGTTCAGACACTAGTCAATTTTTGAGAATGGCTGAAGAAGATGGTTTTGTAGAGAGAATAACTGACGAAAAACCAAAATCATTTATAATCGCTGAGATAAATCAAAAAAGTAAAATATATTTATCTCCAATATCATCTTCTACACTTAGTAAAAGAAGTGAGATGTTTTTTATAGAACCATAGAATTTTTTCGATAGGAGGATTTAAATGTCAGAAAATAATGAAGTTTATGATGAGAGTCAAATTCAGGTTCTTGAAGGATTGGAAGCAGTAAGAAAAAGACCTGGAATGTATATAGGCAGTACTTCACTAAGGGGACTTCATCATCTTGTTTATGAAATAGTAGATAATAGTATAGATGAGGCATTAGGTGGATTTTGCGAAAATATAAGTATTACAATTCATGAGGATAACTCAGTATCTATAGTTGATGATGGAAGAGGTATGCCTGTAGGTATACATCATAAAATGAATAAGCCAACTGTGGAAGTTATAATGACAGTACTTCATGCTGGAGGAAAGTTTGGTGGCAGCGGATATAAGGTATCAGGAGGACTTCATGGTGTTGGTGCATCTGTGGTTAATGCTTTATCTGAAACCTGCGAAGTTATTGTAAAAAGAGAAGGTCACATATGGAGACAATTATATCATAGGGGAAATGTAGCTAGCCCTTTTGAAGAAATTGGTGATACGGAGGAACATGGTACACAAATTAATTTTAAACCTGATAGTGATATATTCGAAGAAATAGAATTCAGCTATGATACTTTAGCTCAAAGATTAAGAGAATTAGCATTTTTAAATAAGGGAATTAAGATTAATTTTATAGATGAAAGACATGATAAAGAAGATACCTTTCATTATGAGGGTGGTATAAAATCCTTTGTTAGTTACTTAAATAGAAATAAGGAACCTGTTTTTCCAGAACCTATTTATATTGAGGGATACAAAGATGATTATGCTGTGGAAATTGCACTTCAGTACAATGATGGTTATGCAGAAAATTTATTTTCTTTTGCAAATAATATTGATACCGTAGAAGGTGGAACTCATTTAGCAGGCTTTAAAAGTGCACTTACAAGGGCTTTAAATGACTACGCAAGAAAATTTAATTTCATAAAAGAAAATGATAAAAATCTTTCAGGTGACGATATTAGAGAAGGACTTACTGCTGTTATATCCATAAAACTTTCAAATCCTCAATTTGAAGGTCAGACAAAGACAAAACTTGGAAATAGTGAAGTAAGAGGAATTGTTGATAATATTTTAGGCGAAAAGGTAAGTGCTTTTTTAGAGGAGAACCCACAAGTAGGCAAACTAATAATTGATAAATCCTTACTTGCAGCGAGAGCAAGAGATGCAGCTAAAAAGGCAAGAGAACTAACAAGAAGGAAATCTGTACTAGAAACAACTGCTCTTCCAGGTAAACTTGCAGATTGTTCTTCAAAAGATCCAGCTGAATGTGAAATTTATATAGTTGAGGGTGATTCTGCTGGTGGATCAGCTAAACAGGGTAGAGATAGAAAATTTCAAGCAATACTTCCTCTAAGAGGAAAGATCATGAATGTAGAAAAGCAGAGAATAGATAAGATATTAAATTCTGAAATGATAAGAGCTATGATAACTGCCTTTGGTGCGGGCATAAGCAAAGATTTTAACATAGAAAAGATAAGATACCATAGAATCATTATTATGACTGATGCCGATGTAGATGGTGCCCATATAAGAACATTGTTATTAACATTTTTCTATAGATACATGAGAGAACTTGTAGAACAGGGTCATGTATATATTGCCCAACCACCATTGTATAAAGTTTCTAAGGGTAAAAAGGAAATATATTGTTACCTTGAAGATGAATTAGATAATGCCTTAGAAGAAATTGGTGGTAAAGATAATAATACAAGTATTCAAAGGTACAAGGGACTCGGAGAAATGAATGCGGAGCAACTTTGGGAAACAACTATGGATCCTGAAAGAAGAATACTTTTAAAGGCAACTGTTGAAGATGCTATGGCTGCTGATGAAATATTTACAATTCTTATGGGAGATAAAGTTGAGCCACGTAGAGAATTTATACAACAAAATGCAAAGAATGTTGTAAATTTAGATATTTAGATATTTATAAAATAGCGAATATTATCAATGCAATTTTGTTTATTTAGAATTTCTTATGCTAGCTAGTTTAGACTAATTATTTAATAAGTTATAAGTATTACATTTAGCTTATTTATAATAAGAATATAACAATAGTTGGCTTTAGGATAGAAGAGCACGATAAAAGAGGTGTGTTATATGAATAATGAAGGTAAAGTTTTACAAGTAGATATAAGTGATGAAATGAAAAAATGTTATATAAGTTATGCAATGAGCGTTATTATTGATCGTGCATTGCCTGATGTAAGGGATGGTCTTAAGCCAGTTCATAGGAGAATTATTTATTCTATGCATGAATTGGGATTAACCCCAGATAAAGGATATAGAAAATGTGCTAGAATAGTTGGAGATGTCCTTGGTAAATACCATCCACATGGTGATTCATCTGTATATGATGCGTTAGTTAGGATGGCCCAAGACTTCAATTTAAGATATCCGCTTGTAAATGGTCATGGAAATTTTGGATCAGTAGATGGTGATTCAGCCGCAGCTATGAGATATACAGAAGCAAAGATGAGTAAAATATCTATGGAGATGATTAGAGATATAGGAAAAAATACAGTGGATTTTATTCCTAACTTTGATGGTGAGGAAGAGGAACCATCCGTAATACCATCAAGATTTCCTAATTTATTAGTTAATGGATCATCAGGTATTGCAGTAGGTATGGCAACCAATATACCTCCTCATAACTTAAATGAAGTTATCGATGGAATATTTATGCTTATTGAAAATAGTGAAACAACAATATTAGAACTTATGACAAAGATAAAAGGACCTGATTTTCCTACATCAGGAATGATAATGGGAAAGTCAGGTATAAGAAGTGCTTTTGAAACTGGTAGAGGTAAGGTAATAGTACGATCAAAATGTGAGATTGAAGAAGTTAATGGAAAGCATAAAATTATTGTAACTGAATTACCTTATCAGGTTAATAAAGCTAAACTTATTGAAAATATGGCTGAATTGGTTAAAGATAAGAGATTAACTGGAATATCTGATCTTAGAGATGAATCTGATAGAGAGGGAATGAGGATAGTTATAGAACTAAAAAGAGATGCGAATCCTCAGGTTTTATTAAATCAACTTTATAAGCATACAAAATTACAAGATAGTTTTGGAATTATAATGCTTGCTTTAGTTGATGGAAAGCCTCAATATCTTAACTTAAAACAGATATTACAACATTATATAGTTTTTCAAGAAGAAGTTATAAGAAGAAGAACTCAATTTGAATTAGATAAAGCAAGAGCTAGAGCACACATATTGGAAGGACTTAAAATTGCTCTTGATCATATCGATGAGGTTATAAGTATTATAAGATCATCAAAGACTGTTCGTGAGGCAGAAGGAAGGCTTATGGAGAGATTTGCTCTTTCTGAAAAGCAATCTGAAGCAATTGTTGAGATGAAACTTAGAAGGCTTACTGGACTTGAAAGAGATAAGATTGAGGAAGAATTAGCAGAACTTATGAAAACTATTGAATACTTGGAGAGTGTATTAGCAGATAAAGATATGGTTTTAAATATAATAAAAGATGAGCTTACAGAAATCAAAGCTAAATATGGTGATGAAAGAAAAACTGTTATTGAAAGTGTTGAAAATGAAATAGATATAGAAGATCTTATTGAGGAAGAGGACGTTGTAATAACACTTACTCATGCAGGATACATAAAAAGGATGCCGGAAGATACATATACAGCTCAAAGAAGGGGTGGAAGAGGTATACAGGCAATGTCAACTAAAGAAGATGACTTTGTAGAACATATATTTATAACATCTACACATAATAATATCTTATTCTTTAGTAATCAAGGAAAAGTTTATAAACTTAAGGCATATGAAATACATGAGGCAGGAAGAACAGCTAAGGGAACGAACTTAATAAATCTTCTTCAGTTGAATCAAGGTGAAAAAATTCAAGCTATTATAACATTAAAGGAATTTAAAGAAGATAGCTATTTAATGATGGGTACTAAAAATGGAATGATAAAGAAAACGTCTCTTGATCAATATGCGGCCATAAGGAAGAGTGGACTTAACGCTATAAATTTAAGAGATGGTGATGAACTTATCAGCGTAAGACTTACAGATGGTAATAGCGAAATATTAATGGTTACTAAAAATGGATATGCAATACGTTTTAATGAAAAAGATGCTAGACCACTTGGAAGAAATACATCTGGAGTAAGGGGAATAAATCTTAGAGAAGATGATATTGTTGTTACAATGGAAGTTGTAGATATTGAGCAAAGTGTTCTTGTAGTAAGTTCTAATGGATTTGGTAAGAAAACTCTTATATCTGAGTATTCACTTCAAAAAAGAGGTGGAAAGGGAGTAATAACCTATAAGGTTACTGAAAAGACAGGAGAACTTGTAGGTGCAAGAATGGTTAAAGATACTGATGAAATGATGATTATAAATAGTGACGATATAGTAATTAGAATAAATGTATCAGATATATCAACTACTAGTAGAAATGCTATGGGTGTAACACTAATGAGAACTAATGATAATGGAAAGGTAATGGCCATAGCTAAAATAGATACTGACGGAGATAAAGATTTTCATGATATAGAATCAGATGAACATGAAGACGATGGAAGTGAAATGGATAAAGAATAGTATAATTAAAATATAAAATTAAAATTCTCTATTAGTTAAATTTTTCATTTAATTAATAGAGAATTTTTTATAATTTTTTAGATTAAAATTCTGATGTATTATACAATTACCCAGGTGTGTCAGTATAAGATATATTAAGTATTATTGTGAAATGTTAAGGAAATATAATATAATTTTAATATAATAATTAAAAATTATATTACTTAATAAATTAAATTTGATACAATAATATTCGTCGCTTATGACAAAGTCTATTAATAAAATTAAATTTTAATATTGAGTGAAAAAAAGTTATTGACAATATTAAGATATGATGATAAGATAGTAAAGGTCGTTAAAGAATGCGACAATTAATCAATAAAATTTACAACAAAAAAGTGTTGACAAATTATATTGATGATGTTAA
>NZ_BAEV01000069.1 GCF_000246895.1 Clostridium arbusti SL206
ACACGTAGTATAGCTATACTATTATTATAGTAAATTATCACTATTTGTGGAATATATACTTGTTGAGCATATATATTACTATTACAGAGTTTAATAGAATATAATGCTTTTTTCTCTAATTAAAGAATAATTCCTTATAAAAAATACTTTACAAGGAATGTAGATATTTTAAAATCTATGGTGTTTTACTTTGGAACTATGACAATGGAATTGAAAATTCAACAACTATAGCCTTTGATGTAAGGGATAAAAACACTGCATATATGATTCTATTATCTCTATGTTAAACTGTGGGCATGAGATTAAGAAATTCATCTACTTAAAACTATGTATATATGGGTTTGGTACTAAAACATGTTTTGTTTTATCATATACTGCAACATTAATTAAAGTTAACAAAAATATAATAGTCCTCTAACATTTAGCAGTTAAACTTTCTAATGTTAACAAAAAATATAAATTTAGAAAGAGGAGGACAAAGATGAATCGATTTAAGCAAAAAATTGTATTATTTTTAGCAACAGCATTAACTTTTAATTTTGTCAATTTTCCAATAAAAACTTTAGCAGCTAGTGAACCCTCATTACTTATTACAGAATTAATGCCAAATACTAAAAATGCAAATAGCGCCGATGCTTATGAGTTTATAGAATTGTATAATAATTCACAGAACACTATTAATGCAAAAGACTATAAGCTTATCTATCACTATGATGATAGTAATAAGGATATTCCCTGGGACATTACTTCCGATGTACAAATTCCAGCAAAAACATCATTTATAGTTTGGGTGGACAATGGCTCAAATTCAAGTCTTACTACAACTGATTTTAAAAGTGCATTCAACATTCCTTCCACAGTTGATGATAAATATATAATAAAAATGCCTTGTGGAGGTGGAATGTCTAATTCAAGTCCACGTACCATACATGTGCAAAAAGACGATAATACAGAAATAAGTTCAGCGTCATATGTCGGATCCGATGCAAGTGATGACACTAAAAGTGTTCATTACAAGTATAGTGGAAGTTCTACTGCAGCATCAGAAAAAACTATAGGTATACCTTCACCTTCCTCACTTAGTTCTGAAGAGGGAACAACTATTCAGAAGGATGTTACTGCACCTGTAATAATTCATACAAAAATTGCTGATATAAGTGATACAACAAAGGATGTTACAATTAGTGCAGTAATAACAGATGATAATAAAGTGGTAACAACTAAACTTTATTATAAAAATGATAAGGATACTGACTTTAAGAGCGTTGATTTGTCTAATGGTGAAAAAGGTAATTTTAGCGCTGTAATTCCAGTTGCAGCACTTACAGGAAAGAGTATTACATATTATATTGAAGCTTCAGATGGAACTAATACTGCAAAAACAGAACAGTATTCTGTAAATATTAATAATTCGGGAACAACTGAGGACTCAAAGCAGCCGCCGCTACTTATAACAGAGTTAGTGCCAGATTCAAAAACTAATTTAAATGGATCGGATGCTTATGAGTTTATAGAAATTTATAATAACACTGATAAGGATATAGATCTTAAGGATTATAAAATTCACTATAATTATCCTGATAAAGGAGATAGTTCTGATGTTTTGTGGCCAAGCATTCCTGATAGTGTTATAATACCATCCGGTAAACCCCTAGTTTTATGGATTATGAATGGTAATAATGATTCGCTGACTGTAGAAGATTTTAATAAATATTATAATAGTTCACTAATTGCCAATAAAAATATTGTGCAGATACATTCGGCAGGTATGGCTAATTCAGGAGCCCGTGGTATTAAAATAGACACTAATACCGGTATGAACCTTGTAAAAGCATTATACGATATGAATGGTGCTGATGATGTAGATCCTGATCAAGGTATACAGTATGGTTATAATGCAAAAGATCCCTATAATTTGATTAATAAGGGCAAAAATGCTGCAACTCCTGGAACAGTACTGGATTCACAAGTACCAGTACATAGACTTCATATATCAGAGGATAGTGAAGTACCTTATATTAAAGATAAATCAGCTGCAACAATTGATCCTAAGGTGGAGTTTAATTTCAATGCAGATATAACAGATAATGCAAGTGTTAAAACTGCAGCACTATATTTGAAGAGTAATGTGGATAGTGATTATATAAAATATAATCTTACTGTTAGTAGTGATGGGACATTCCAAAAAATCTTGAGCTCCTCAGATGTGATCGGAAAAAAATATTTTGATTATTATTTTGAGGCATCAGATGGAATTAACACTGCAAAAACAAAGGCAAAACATTTAGTAATTCAAAATGTATCCACAGATCAGCTTCGTTTAAATGTAGATAATACATTTATTGCTAAAGGTACTGTGCCAATAAGAGCTAGTGAAGATACATATCCATCTTCAGCAAAGCTTACAGTAAGTGGGCAAGATGTAACTTCATTATCTAAACCGGGACTAGAAAAAGAGCCTGTTTTTGTTTTTGATGTTACTCAAACAGATACATGGTTTAAAAATGGAGTAACAATAGGAAATGATATATTAAGTGTGTTTGATGATGGAACGTACTCAAATTGGAAGACTATGAGTATACCTGTTAGCAATTCATACTTTCAGCAGGGAAAACCATTTAAAATAAATATAAATGCAGGTACAAAGTCTAGTCCACTTGAACACTATGATGGAGAGAATAATGATGATTTTCAGGTTAAAAATATTAGATTAATACTTCCAGATGGACGTGAGCTTAGATGTACAGGTTATGAAGATCCAAATAAATTGATTAATATGGGCGATAGTGCAGGTAAATCAGAAGTATTGGATTGTAATTTTAATGTACCAGATGATGCCTATAAAGCTGTGGAATATCAATGGGATACAACAAAAGTTTCAGATGGAAATTATTCTATTTCAGCAGTAGATGGCAGTAATAGTGCAGCTGCTAGTATTAAGGTTGATAATACTGCTCCTGAAATTACAACTAATATGATAAGTAAGCAGTATAAAGGAGATTTTAGTATTGAGGCATCTGCTGTAGACGTTACTTCAGGACTTAAATCACTTAATGCAACTTTAGACGGAGAAAGGATAGTACTTCCTTATAAAACATCCTCGGTTACCCTTAAATTTGGTAATCATATTCTTAAATTAGAGGCAGAGGATAATGTAGGAAATACTTCTGAAAAAACCATTAATTTCACAACACCTGTAGAAAATCCAGATAAACCTGAATTGATCTCACCTATAGATGGAACTAAACTTAATGGTAATAATGCTACTTTAACAGCAAAAGTTTTTGACCCAACTCAAGATAATATGACGGTAAATTTCAAAAAAGGGTACAAGTATACTGTAGCTGATAAAGAGATAACCGTAAAATCTGGTGCTGTTGACTATCATCCAGTAGACGGTAGTGTGGTTACAGGTAGTGATCTTGGCTTATTGAAAAATGATGATGGTAAGGAACTGACAAATAAGTCAACTGATAAGTTTCCATATCATATGTTTGAGGTAAAGGTTCCAGAGGATGCTGGAAATGATTCCGTAGCAAATGTGTCTTGGAAGGGATCATCTAATGCTAATAGCAAGTTAGCTATGTATGTATGGAATTACACTTCAAGTATTTGGGAACCAGTAGTATCTCATATAGTAACAGATGATAAAGAATTTGAATTAAATGCAGATGTGAATGTAAAAGACAGAGTTTCTAACGGTACTGTGAAAGTACTTGTACAAGAATATATGACTACTGGTACACAAAGTATTAATAATAAAAATACACAAACAAATCCTAATATACCTACAGGAAATGTAAATGATACTCCTAGATCTGATTATGATTTCACCCTTGCATGGGAAACAGATACACAGTATTACAATGCAACCTGGTATCAACATCAGCTGGATATCCATAATTGGTTACTTGCCAATAAAGATAGAATGAATATTAAATATTTGTTCCATACTGGCGATATAGTTGATGACTCTACTGTAGGAAACCAATGGCAAAATGCTGATAATGCTTATAAAATGCTTGATCAAGCTGGATTCCCCTATGGAGTTTTAGCTGGAAATCATGATGTCGGGCAAAAAAGTAATGATTTTACTGATTACAGTAAATATTTTGGAGAAGACAGATATAAGAATAATCCTTGGTATGGAGGAGATTATCAAAATAATAGAGGTCATTATGATTTAATATCTGCAGGTGGAATAGATTTTATAATGATTTACATGAGCTGGGCCCCTGGCGACGATGAGATAGCATGGGTAAATAGTGTACTTAAGCAATATCCTAATCGCAAGGCTATACTTAATTTCCATGAATATTTGGAGGTTACTGGAGGACTTGGACCAATTCCGCAGAGAATTCAAAATGAAATTGTAAAGCCAAATCCTAATGTTTGTATGGTATTTTCAGGACATTATCATAGTGCAAATCAAGTGGTAACTTCATTTGATGATAATGGAGATGGTGTTCCGGATCGTAAGGTTCATCAGATATTATTTGATTATCAGGGACTTACAGAAGGCGGACTAGGCTATCTTAGACTATTACATTTTGATTTAAAGGATAAAAAAATAATATTCCGTACTTATTCTCCATCACTGGATGATTATGATGCTAATGTCTCAGATTTTCCTGTAACTAATGAAGAATTTGAGGTTCCCTTTGAGGATTTAGGATTGAGTCCTAAAGAAAAGGAAGTATCTACAGATTATGTGAAGGTCAATCTGTATACAAATAATAAAATTGGTGAAGTTCAAAACGTAAAAAGCGGAAGTGAAGTAACAACACAGTGGAATAATATTCCTCAGACTACTGTTGGATGGTATGCGGAAGCGGCGGATGCCTTTGGAGGAATTACTAGGTCAGAAGTTAACTATGTAACAGGTTCAGAGAGCTTGAAAGGCGTAACTATAACTGCTGACAATACAACGCTAGAAAGAACAAAAACTGCTAAATTATCTGTAAAAGGTAAGTTAAATGATAACAGTGATGCAGATCTTTCAAAGGCAACAATACAGTATATAAGCAGTAATCCATCCATAGTATCTGTGGATGACAAAGGAGTAATAACGGCTAACAAAGTAGGAAGTGCTGATATAACCGCAGTAGTTACATTGAATGGTATAATAGTACAATCAAATGCAATGACAATAACTGTAAATGAAATCAATATGGGTGCAGTAAATCTTGGAATAAATCCAGATAAATCACTAGTTGGAGCAGGGGAAGAACTACAGGTTAAGTTAAATGCCAAGGGAGCTAAAAACTTATATGGACTTGATAGTACTTTCAGCTATGATCCAATTCTCTTTGAACTGGAGAGTGTAACTGTAGATAAAGATTTTGCAGCTGACAGCGGAAAAGCTTATGTGAACTACAAGGATGATAATGGTAAAGTAAGGATAGTTACCAGCTTAACTGGAGCAACTCAAGGAGTAACAGGAGATGCAAATGTTATAGATATAAAGCTTAAAGCTAAAAATAAAGATGGTAAAACATCCTTTACAATAGCAAAAGGAGCAAAAGTATCTGACAGCCAGGGAGCTATATTTACAACTCCAGAAGACATAAGCAATGAGATTACTGTAGCTAATGCAGATGTTACAGGAGGCGGCATTGCAATAAATGACCTTGTACTTGTGGCAAGAGCGTTTGGAATTACCTCAAAGGATCAAGGTTATAATGCGGCGTTTGATATGAATAAGGACGGAGTAATAGACATAGTGGATATTTCCTATGTGGCAAAGAAAGTTCTTGGATTATAAGGAGAAATAAAATGTAATGAGATATACCAGTGAAAATTAATGCCTGGTATATCTCATTATTAATAGTAGTTTTACATTACGATTGGACAATTACTAAGAAATTACTAAGACAAACATGATTATTATCTTTCCTATAGATAAATATTTTGTATAACTACTTATATTTTATTATAGTGAAAGAAAAGATAAAAATTTAGGATAGTTGATAAATAAGGGAGATAAAATGATAAAAAAAATAGGGTGTTTGATATTTGCTTTTATTTTTATTGTAGGTATTCAATCTACATTTTTTACATCTAGGGCATATGCACAGGGTAATACAAAGGTTGCTCTTGCTACTGATAAGTCATATTATAATGTAGGTGATACAGTTAAGGTTACTGTACAGGCGCAGAATGTTGTAGATTTATTTGGAGTACAGTTTACACTTCACTATGATCCAAATATGCTTTCAATGGAAGGAGACAATCTCACCTTTTCAGATGGTTATACGGTATTTGGAGGAAGCACTGTAGATAAGGAAAATGGTACATTAACATATCCAGTAATTAATAAAAAACCATCTTCTGATAAGAAGGACAGTGTTACCATTGGATATGCTAATTTTAAAGCAACTAAAGAAGGACCTATAACACTTAATATGGATAATATAAAATCTGTAAATAGTCAATCATTAGAGAATAATTATAATACCCAAACACAGGCAGTATTTAATGTTACTAAAGCACCAAGTAACTCAGGGAACAATCCAGGCAGTAATGATGATAATAGTATCAATGGTGGTAATAATGTAAATAGTGCTGGTAATGCAAACCAGGGCAGCGGTAATAATGCTACTGGTAATTCAGTACAGGGTAGTGGAAATACAAATCAGGCCGGTAATAGTAATAACAATAATGGTGGCAGCCATAGCAGTGCTACAAGCTTCAACAGTGACAGTACAAGTAGCAGTATAAGTGGTGATAGCGGCAGTAGTAGCAGTGAGAGTGATGGTTCTGCAAATACTAACAGTAATGCTGATGGTATTATTGCATCAGCTGGTAGTAATGCTAATCAAGAGGGGAATGAAAGTACAAGTACAGTTTCACAGAGTGAAAATGGTAATAGCACAAATCAAAATACAGCTTCAAATAACACAAAGAATAGTGAAGAAGGCAGTTCACAGAGTTCTTCTAAAAATGACACGACTAAAAAACAGACACTAAATAGTAAGTCTAATTCCAACTTAAATATTATTTTGCCAATAGTATTGGTAGTGGTGGTTATTGCATGTGGTGTATTGGCTTTTTTCAATAGAAAAGTGTTAAAGAATGTATTTTTTAAAATTATGAAGAGAAAGAATTAATAGTAATACAGAGTTGTTTAATAATTTGACATGCAATATAGGTAATTGATATAAAGACTAGGAGCTTAACCTAGTCTTTATTTTTTATAACAGTGGTGAGAAAAGTCTACTTATTGCCTGCAAAACTCTAACATGCATGTTTCTAGAATTATACCATTCTTTGGTGACAAGCTTGGATGTTGACATGTCGTTTTTAAATATATCTATGCACTTTGCTGAAAAAGTGGCATTGTAAACAAAAATATTTACTTCAAAATCAAGGGCAAAACTTCGTATATCTGCATTAGTAGTTCCAAGAGAACATACATCATTATCTATTAAAATCATTTTAGAATGTAAAAAACCTGGATATAGATAAACTTTTATTCCATATTCTAAAAGATCATTTATATAGGAAGTAGTAGCTTTATATACAAAGTTTTTATCCGGTATTTGGGGTAACATAATTCTTACATCTATATTACACATAGCTGCTGTTTGTAGCGATTCTAAAAATGGACCATCAGGGATGAAATAAGGAGTTTGAATATATATCTTCTTTTTTGCAGAAGAAATCATTTTTATAAAACTTCTCTTTATCTGTTCTTTATTTGAATCTGGTCCACTGGAAACTACTTGAATACCAATGGAACCTGTTGGCTTTATTTCGGGAAATAATCGTTCTATAAAAAATTTTTCATGAGTTTCCTTTTCTTTTGAAGCGTAGTACCAATCAGTTAAAAATATTTCTTGTAGAAAGTATACTGAACTGCCTACAATTCTTAAATGAGTATCTCTCCAATAAAGCTTACGCTTGCTGCGATTCATGTACTCATCACCTATATTCATTCCACCAACATATCCAATTTTCCCATCGATAACTATTATTTTTCTATGGTTTCTATAATTTAAACTTATGTGATGTCCAATGGTTATAGGAAAGAATTTGCATACTTTACCGCCAGCATTTATTAACTCTTTAAACATCTTAAAAGGAGTAAGAATACTTCCCACCTGATCATAGAGAACACGTATCTCAACACCTTCTCTAGCTTTTTCAGTTAATAAATCTACTATTTTTCTGCCTATATTATCATTTCTTATTATAAAATATAGAATATTTATAGTATCTTTAGCATTTTTTATATCTTTTATAAGGTAATCATATTTATCTGCACCATTAGTAAATATTTCTATATCGTTGTCCTCTGAATAAATACTTTTATTTGCATTGATGTTTAACTTTATAATATTAATGTAGTTAATTGTATTTTTATCTTTAAATATTACATTTTCACTGTTTATTAAATATTTTTCTCTTATTAAATATTTATTATAAAGAGATTCGAAATCTCTTTTTATTTTAGTGATTTTATTGTTTAGATGTACATTCCTTCCGAAGATTAGATAAACTATAAAACCTATTACTGGCAAAAAATTCATTATAATTATCCATACAATACCCATCATAGGTTTTCTTCTTTCTATATAAAGTGTTACAAGAACACAGAAAATATTTGCTAAGTAGATGCATATCACTACATAAAGCAACATTGAAAAACTCAAAGCTTCATCTCCTCTTAAGTTAGAATTTTGGCAATAAGCTATATCGAAAAAATATAGTTATTATATTAATATATAAACTTATATTTCTTAAAATACTTAAGATTATTATTGCCATTTATTAAAAACATACTCTATATTACATGAAAGCTAGTACTATACAAATTATATATACTAATTAAGAAAATATCAATTTTTAAATTATTTATATATTCAATTAAATTTTTATCAATAAAAAGCTATCTAATTAATAAGTATATCCTCCATACTACCTAAATCCAAAATTTTAAAAGTGTTTTTATGAAAATCTATAAGGCCATCTTTTTTCATATTTACAAGTTCTCTAGAAAGTGATGGACGGGGGACACCTAATTCCTCTGCCATTTGGCTTCTAGAAGAAGAAATTTGAAAAATGATTTTTTCGTTCATGTGATAGCTTTCAAGTAGAAAACTTGAAATTTTCTGTCTTAGAGTTTCATAAGACAGATTTTTTAGCTTTTTGTTAAGTATTAATATTTTATTAGATAACAGTCCCATAAAATTATTTAAAACTAGGTTGTTAAGGCCGCAAAGGGTAACAATATCTTCTTTTGATATAAATAATATTTTACAATTATCAGAGGCTACAATAGTAGAAGGATATTTATTTATATCTGAAAAAATTATAACCTCACCAAAAATGTCACCACTTAAGAATTTTGCTATAGTTACAGTTTTACCAGAAGCAAAAAACTTCTTGATTTCTATGGAACCTTCCAATACTATACCGATATTTGAGCAGTTTTCACCTTCCATAGCTATTGTTTCTTCTTTTATGTATGAATATATGTTATAGTTTATTTTTTTAAAAAGTATTTCAATGTCTTCTTTATTAAAGTTTTTAAATATAATGCAGGTTTTAAGTATATCAGTTAAATTATCCATAATATATCAATCCTTTTTATAGTTTTTGTACAAGGAATCCATTTACTCTGTGATTTAAATATAAATAGATAACTTAAATATATGATTTAGTACTAAGCAGTAAGATTGAAAGTATCAGAGCGGGTAGTTTGATAAAGGTTGTTTTTATCTTGTATATAAGCTATCTTTTTATTAGTGATTCCTTAGATTGCACAAATAAAGGTGGTTTAAATTAGTGATTTATTTTAAAATATATCTAAGTATATTTAATTTAGTAACATAAGTTACCGACTTTATATTAATATATTACTATAATAGAGTCATGGAAGCAAGGAAATGAAAATTAGAAGATTTACCACAAAATTCACCCCTGGGGTGTAAATTTTTCCATTAGGAAAAGACGAAGTAAAAAGACAGTGGAGAGTTAAGAATTGCAAACTTTTCACTAATAAAATAAAAATAAAAATTGGAGGGTATATAAAATGGAAAGAAAAATAGTTAAAATACATGAAGAAAAATGTAACGGATGTGGAATATGTGTAAAGGCCTGTCATGAGGGAGCTATACAAATTATTGATGGTAAGGCAAAAGTTATAAGCGATGAATACTGCGATGGATTAGGAGATTGTTTACCGGGATGTCCTGAGGGAGCTATTGAAATAATAGAGAGAGAAGCAGTGGAATATAGTGAAGAGGCAGTTCAAAAGTTGAAGGAAGAGAAAAATAAAAATGCTAAGAAGAAAGACGGAGTACAAGCTATGCCTTGCGGATGTCCAGGAACTGCAGCAAAGGCTATAGTTAGAAAGCCAAATAACTCTATTTCAAAGATTAAATTAAATACCAATGTAGAAAGTGGACAAAATAATTCCGAGTTAAGACAATGGCCTGTTCAGCTAAAACTTATAAATACAAGAGCACCATACTTAAAAGAAGCTAATCTTTTAGTGGCAGCAGATTGTACAGCTTATGCTTATGCTGATTTTCATAAGGATTTTATAAAGGATCATATTACAGTTATAGGATGTCCAAAATTAGACGATGTAAAATATTATGAAGAAAAATTGGCAGAGATTTTGACAATCAATAATATTAAAAGTATAACAGTTGTGAGAATGGAAGTACCATGCTGTGGAGGAATTGTTAATGCAGTAAAAACAGCTATGCTAAATTCACAGACTATTGTACCTTATAGAGAAGTTATTGTAGGAACAGAGGGAAATATTATATCTCAGTAAAATGAGAGGAGTTGTTATCTAAGATAAGTATTGATATTATATTCAGATTTAAGATATGGAATGTGACAAATATAATTATAATGTAAAATGAGCGTAAGTATATAAACACTATAAAATTCAGCTTTATGTATGAATTTTATAGTGTTTCATTATATTTATGAAATTTATAAATATTTAAGTGAAATTGTTTTATGAAAAATAAACCTCACATCTTTGGATTATTAGTTATTTTCAGAAAGTAGTTCTTAATTTCCATATAGTTAATACACTAAAGAGTATAGCAATATTTTGTACCATAATTAGCTACTTTAATATTCACATTTCATTTTGGAGAAGTGATCCACATAATATGATAAAAGCTTTTTTTAGTGTGGGTCAAGAGAGGGTAAGTTTGAGAACTATGCCTATTGCTACATAGGTAAAAAATATATAAAGAGGGAATTTATCGAAGAATGTTGAATATATAGTTAATGAATTATATGGGCTTTACTGTAATGCACTCAGGATTTTATGAGAAATACTGATTTATTACTAAAATCAAACATTTTTACAGATTACTATAGTTCATTAATTTACAAAGCAAAGAGGAGGGAAATTTATGGTAAGATATTTAATTGAGGCTGGGATCATAGTTTTAGGGATAATAATAATCTTAAAGCTAATAGGAATTAGAATAATACCAAACAACAAGATTGGTATAGTTGAAAAATGGTGGTCATCAAAAGGCTCATTAAAGGCACAGATAATTGCTTTAAATGGAGAATCAGGATATCAGCCACAGGTACTTAGAGGAGGAATACATTTTAAAACTCCACTAATGTATAAAGTGCATATTTGCCCACTTGTAACTATTCCACAGGGACAAATAGCCTATGTATTTGCACGTGATGGAGAACCTCTTGAGCCAACAGAAACTTTAGGTAAATTGACAAATGAAGGTAATAATTTTCAAGATACAAAGGCTTTTATTGAAAATGGTGGGCATAAAGGTCCTCAGACAGAAATCGTACGTGAAGGTACCTATGCTTTCAATCTTGCACAATTTATAATATTAACAGAAGATAGAATGTATTATTTACCTATGGAATCTAAAAGTGAAGAAGTTGCTATCAATAAAATGTCAGAAATATTAACGCAAAGAGATGCCTTTAGACCTATAGTTATAAAGGGTTCAGATGATAAGGTGGGTATTGTTACTGTACATGATGGACCTTCTCTTCAGAGTGGAGATATTATAGCTCCCATTGTTGGAGAAGATTCTAAAAATAAAGAAACATATCATAATAATTTTCAAGATCCAGAGAATTTCTTAAGAGCTGGGGGATTCAGAGGAAGACAATATCAAGTACTTGTGGATGGAACTTATTTTATAAATAGATTATTTGCTACGGTAGAGCTCATAGACAAAACTATAATTGAGGTTGGATATGTAGGTGTAGTAGTTTCTTATACGGGGTCAAAGGGTAAAGATTCTTCTGGAGTTGAATATAAACATGGAGAGCTTGTACAAAATGGATACAGAGGAGTTTGGGAAGATCCATTAATGCCAGGTAAGTATGCATTTAACACCTATGCTGGAAAAGTAATTATGATACCAACTACTAATGTTATATTGAAATGGATAAGTGATCAAAATGGGAATCACCTCTTTGATCAAAATTTAAAAGAGGTAGGGCTTATAACTAAGGATGCTTTTGAACCATTACTTCCAGTATCAGTAGTAATGCACATAGATTATAAAAAGGCGCCTCTTGTTATACAGAGATTTGGAAATATAAAAATGCTTGTAGATCAAACTCTAGACCCAATGGTATCTGCATATTTTAAAAATATAGGTCAGAATAAAACACTAATAGACCTTATTCGACAGAGAAATGAGATTCAAGAACAGTCTTCAAAGGAGATGAAAATTAAATTTGAACACTATAGTCTTGAATTGGAAGAAGTGCTTATAGGTACACCTTCATCTTCAAGAAATGATAATAAAATAGAGTTTATACTTGCTCAGCTTAGAGATAGGCAAATAGCGACTGAGCAAATACAGACTTATTCAACTCAGCAAAAGGCTGCGGAGAAAGAAAAAGAACTTAGAGAAGCGGAATCTAAAGCTTCACAACAGAAATTCTTAACAGAATCTGAAATTAATATTCAAATTGAAAGTAATCAAGGTAAAGCAGAATTTCAAAGATCACTTCAAGAAGCATCTAAAATTAAGGCAATTGCTGAAGCTGATGCAGAGAGAGAAGCTAGGGTGGGTATTGGTAGAGCAATAGCTATTGATGAACAGGTTAAAGCTTATGGTGGTCCTCAGTATCAGGTGTTACAAGATGTAATGAATAAATTCACACAGTCTATAGAAAAGGCTGGTATAGATATAGTACCTAAAACTGTAATAACAATGGGAAACAATGAAAATGGTGGAGAAGGAGCCAATGCTTTTAATATGCTGCTTACTCTTTTAATGGGAGAAAAACTTGGAGTGGATTTTGATGGAACAAAGGTAGAAAATGAAAATGTAAGAAAGATTAGAGAAGCAATATTTAAATCTATGGAAAATGAAAGTAAAGATATCAATAAGGATTTAAATAAAGATGATTTGGTAGAAGTTAAAATGCAGGATGAGACTAAGAGGCAAAGTGCATCTACTAAGGAGTAAGCAATCTGAATTGTTGATAAGTTTGGAAATATTAAGTGATTACTAATTTTATAATAATAAAATAAACTCACAAAAATAATATTTACTAAAAAACATATAACGCCAGTGTCGAAATTGTATTTTCAGACTGGCGTTATACTTTCCATCATTTATCAAAAAATATATTGTTATTCAATACATCCCATTCATCATCTGTAAGCCAACCTTGTTTATTGTTTTTAAGTTCTACAACAATAAAACTTTCATCATCAATGTTAAAAGAGTCAGATATCCTATCTGTTATATCTTCTGTAGAAAGGCTTGACTTAATAAACCATACAGAAGAGCGAGGAAAGTGCCAAGAAAAGCTAGAGCAGTTCTCGATAACGTCTAAAAAATCACCAAAGTCCTTAGAACTTTTATCTACACTTGTAACCACAACGTATGAAGCCATGAAATCACCTCTAAAAATATAATAATGCTCAAATTAAATGATTCTATAAATAATTTAAAAATCCTTTTTAATGTATAGAATAAGTAAATATTATTTAATAAAGGATAATATATGATGTATTTTTAATCATTTATGGTGTAAATATATTTAATAGGATTTTGATGCTATTATTCCTATGAATTCTTTTATAGATAAACTCAAATTTGAAAGCGAATTACTAGATGGTATAAAATCATTTAATTCAAAACTTCCATGAATATTAGTTTGGTAGTCTGTAGGAAATGGTATTACATTTACGTTGAATTTTTTAAATTGGATAACAGCTCTATTCATATGGAAAGCTGAAGTCACCAGTATTGGATTTTTTAAATTATACTTAACTAAAATTTGTTTGGTATATTTGGCGTTTTCTGTAGTATTAATACTTTGATTTTCAACAATTATTTTATTTTCAGGTATTCCTAGACTAGCAAGAATATTTTTTGATATTTCAGATTCCGTGCCTGTAGATTGAAACACTTTGCCACCTGAAATTATTATTGGTACATTTAATTTTTTATAGAGTTCAACACTAGTTATAAGTCTATTGGCAGCAAAGCCGGATAAATGCCCATTGAAGTTTAGATTTGGAGTATCCAGGGTTGCACCACCGCCAAGCATTACAATTACATCGCCTTTAGGATTATTTGGTACAGTGTATTTGTTCTCTAATAATCTTATTATAGAATTATCTACAAAAGGTGTAGTAAAGATATAAAATACTAGAGTTAATATTAATAAGTTTTTCCCAAGTTTGGCCTTATACTTATATAGTTTAAAGCTAAAGATTAAAAGAGCCAGTATAAAAATTCCTGGAGGAAGAATAAATGTTGCATATAAAAATTTTATAAGGTAAACCAAATCTAAAATCACTCCTCAATAATAAATCATATAATTATTTTTTGCATATTAATATAGTTATAAATTTATCATAATAGTACTTATAATAAAAGTTTTTAGTCAAAAAGTTTATTTATGAATATTATGTATTGAGAGAATAAAATATGTAAAATCTCAATTTTATATTTCTCTTAACTATGTACAAGTCGTATGTGTCAATTACAAATAGATAGAATAATATATAGTAGGCCAAAAACAAAAGATAAAAAAATATATATAGGAGGATGTGATCTTATGGGTTTAAAATCTAGTGATTGTAGTAGTTTCTTCGGGTTAGGTAAAAAAAATAATCTGATAATTATAATACTAATATTTGTACTGTTCTGTGGTTGCGGAGTAGGGCAAGGTGGTTATTCTGGAGATAATTGTTGTAGAAGAAGGAGAAGACGTCCAGGTGGTTTGGTAGGAGGGACTTCATTACTACCAATATTAGTAATTCTTGCCTTAGTATTAGGTGCTAGTAGAGGCGGTGGCTCTAATACAAATATAATTAAAGTAAATTCAGATCCGTCATCTGTTGCAGGAACATCAACAGACTATTCATCCTGTGACTATTAATATGAACATTTGACCACAGATCCTTAGAGGGAGAGATACTATGGACAGAAATTGTTGCAGTTTAAATACACTTACAATACTGATCTTGATACTTCTTCAGTTTGGAAAAAAAGGAAGTAGGTCAAGTTCCGAGGGATGTAAAGATAAACAATTGGTAGATAATGATGTATTATTTATAATTACATTATTTTATCTATGCTGCTATAAATCCCGTTTAAAAAATTACTGTTAGTTAATTTAGGGGGGCTTACTTAATTGAGCTCCTCTATGTTAAAGAGGTGATACTATGTCAATAAATGAAGATGAACCTTTAGAGGGGGAAGAAGTAATTGACGGTAAAAATCAAGACTTTGGAAACATGGATTTTGGAAATTTAGCAGGAATGCTAAAAGGTATAGATATGAGTCAAATAATGAACTTACTGGGTTCAGTGGATATGAGTCAAATGTCATCTCTATTTGGATCAATGTCTGGTGGTAGTGCTGCACCAGAGCCTGGAATTGCTAGACATAGCAATAGAGAATTTGAGCTTTTAAATGCTATAAAACCTATGGTAAGTGCTGAAAGAGGAGACCTCATAGATATAATCTTACAAATATATACTATAAGTAAAATATTGAAGTGATTTATGGGTGCATTTTATAAATGCACCTTTTCTATTGGTAAATAAGTTAATTATATTATTAAATAAAATACAGGACAATTATATATTATTCTTTTAAATAAGAGCAAAGTTATAGATTTAGAATAATATAATATAGAACCTTTTTAACAATATGAAAGGAGGAAGCAGTATGGGAATAGGAGACTTATTAGGAGGTGCTTCCGGCAAAGGATCTAGTAAATTAATAGTTTGGGCTTTAGTTCTGATTATTGTATTTGGTTTTGGAAAGGGTAAAAAATTCAATAATTTTAATTTCCAAAATCAATCTAGGCCGGGATCGGTACCACCAAATAACAAATATGCTTCATCACATCATAAAAGAAAACACATTACATCTGAAGCTTTTAATAACGATAACAATAACAATAACAGTAACCCATTTTCTAACTTAGGAGCTAGTTTTGGTTCTGGCTTTGGAGGTAAGAATAGTGGAGGAATTGGAAAGATGCTTGGTGGTAATGCCTTGTTTGTAGTAGTAATAGTAGCAGTGATTTTCTTCTGTAAGGATAAAAAAGAAGAATTAGAATCGTCTACTACAACTTCATAAAACTAAATTTTATGAATAATAATATAATTTTAGTATGAGATAAAAAGGGGGGATAAATATGTCTAAGCATAGAAGCCATCATAGAAAGATCGGAAGTTCTCACAAATATGAAAATAGTAATGCTAATGTTAATAGTAATGGTAATGAAAATAGTAATGGTAGTAGTTCATTTAATCTAGGAAGTATAGCTCAACTCTTAAGTAGTATAGATATTAATCAGGTTTCTTCATTATTGGGGACAATGAATAATAATGCAGAAAGAGAAAGCGATGATGTAAATCAGAATAAGCAGGGTGAAAATAATAATTCTGTTAGTAATATTAATAAAGCTAATGAGTCTAATACTAGAAAGAACGCAAGTAGGGAAAATATATTAAGATCTATAAATACTCTTATGAATTCAGACAAGTCAGAACTGTTGAAGGTAGTTATGGAGATATATAGTGCAAGTAAAGCTAATAAGGATAAATAGAAAACATAAATTAAAATATAATTTATGATATCACACTTTATAAAATAATGAATAATATATATTAGAAAACAAAAGATGGAAAATATGATACAGAGCATTATTACCCAAAGGAGGGTTTTTAATGAGTAGAAAATATAAAACAGATTGTGGATGCTATAGTGGTGCAAACGCAGGATATCCAAATGCAGGATTCCCAGGAATTGGCGGGGGCCTGTTTGGAGGTAAAGGTGGTTGCGGCTGTAGTTTACCTACTTTAATAATATTGATATTGATAATACTTCAATTCAGCAAAAAAGGAAGAAGAACAAGTTCATGCACAAGTTCAAGCTCAAGTTCTTCATCACATGGTGGTAAATTAGTAGACAATAGTATATTATTCATAATTGCTTTATTCTATTTATCTTGCTACAATCCTTGCAAGAGATAATAATTTACTAATTGGTTTAGGGGGAAGGGCTTTTGTCCTTCCTTTAAATAAAGAGGTGATGTAATGTCTAGTAAAAAGTCAGATCATCATAAAGAAGAAAAAAATGATAATTCAAAGCAAGTTAATAAAAGTTTAGATCCTAATGAAATACAAAATATGCTTCAAAATGTAGATATGAAACAAGTCCAGCAGATGTTAAATAATGTGAATGTGAATGAATTACAAAACTCATTAAAAAATGTCGATTTTAGACAACTTGCTTTTATAATTAACATTTTGAATTCACTAACAAAGAATAAAAAATAATACACTGTTTTAAATGAAATGAATATTATATAGTATAAAACAAAAGATGGAAAAGGGTGTTACATTGACCATAGCCCAAAAAAGAGGGGGGTATAGATTATGTGTAAAAAACATGAAGAAGTATATTATCCAGGAGTTATTGGAGGAGCACCATCAATTGGAGGTTGTGCTTGTAGTTTACCAATGTTAGTTGTATTAGTACTAATAATTCTTCAATTCTCTAAAAAAGGTGGTCACAAGAAAATAGATAAAGGCATATTATTTATAATTGCTTTATTCTACTTGTCTTGTGCTAATCCTTGCAAAAGTTATTAATAAAATAGAGGGCTTCTAGCCCTCTTATTTTTATCAATTTTATATAAACTGTTTGTATTTTATATTTTAGTGTTATAAAATTGTTATTGTATAGTCAAATATTAATATAAATGCTTAAAAATTTTTAGGGAAGAGGTGTACACATGTTGAAAGCTGTAATTTTTGATATGGATGGAGTTTTAATTGATAGTGAACCAGATCATTTAAGAATACATGAAAAAATATTAGAGTCATTAGGTATACAGCCGTCATCACTTGATCATTCAAAATATATTGGAGTAACTAGTAGTTATAAATGGAGTGATATAAAGAGCAAATATGACTTGGATTATTCTGTTGATGAATTAGTTGATATAAACAGGCGTAAATATTTTGAATACATAACATCTAAAGATACAATAATAGAAGCAATACCTGGGGTTGATAAATTGGTAAGAGACATATATAATGGTGGTCTAAAATTAGCAGTTGCATCATCTGCACCTATAAATGTAATAGAAACTGTAATCAAATATACTGGACTAGAAAAATATTTTGATATATTAGTAAGTGGAGATTATGTAAAAAGAAGTAAGCCAAATCCTGACATATTCTTATACGCATCAGAAAAACTTCAAATAAAACCAGAAGATTGTTTGGTAGTAGAAGACTCTCATAATGGATCTATTGCTGCAAAGAAGGCTGAAATGAAATGTCTTGGATATAAAAATGTTAACTCTGGGAATCAAGATATATCTGCAGCAGATTTGATAGTAAATTCTTTTAATAAAGTAAAATTGGAAGATTTAAAAAAGTTATTTATGGAATAATACATTGTAAAGGATAAACTGGAATTCTAGTGACTTTTAATTGGTAAATTTTTTTATCCGATGACTACCATCCGTAATACTCCCAACCTCTATCAAAGTGGGAGATAACGGCTGCTACGTCCCTGGATAACGATTTCTAAGTTTCAGATGGAGAAAAAAACTCAACCTGAAACAAAGAACTCTGTTTATAGGCTTAGTACTTTACTATATTGGAGGCGATATGATGATTATTGGTACTGCACAAATAAAACTAGGAGCAAATTGGGTTCATTCTTTAAAAGAGAAAAGAATGATAGTAAAAAGTATTATTGGGAAAGTTAAAAATAAATTTAATGTATCTATAGCAGAAGTAGATAATCAAGATTATCATCAAACTATAAGTCTAGGTATAGCCTGTGTTAGCAGCGAAAGAAAACATGCCGATGAGATGATTCAGCATGTAATAAATTTTATTGAGGGCAATACAGAAGCGGTTTTAGAAAATGTAAACGTAGAGATATTGTAGTAGAATAGTTTTGAAAAAAAGAATCATCTATAAGTAGTTTGTGTAAAATAAAATTGATACAAAATAAAGTTAATAATTTATATTGCAATAAAATTTGAATTATTTTGTCATAAAGCATTGAAGTTTTTTTACATTTTTATTAAAATTAAAAATGAAGTAAGTAATCTTTAAATGTATATATTTTAAAGAGAACAGATTTTATAAATTATACTGGATAAATTAAGTCCATGATGGGCGTAGGAGGTATTATATGAAAACAATAGCTGTATTAACAAGCGGTGGAGATGCACCTGGAATGAATGCTGCCATAAGAGCAGTAGTAAGAACTGCTCTTGATAAAGGGCTTAAAGTTATGGGAATTGAAAGAGGATATAGTGGACTTATAAATGGAGAACTCTTTGAAATGAAGAGAAAAGATGTGTCAGATATAATTCAGAGAGGCGGTACTATTTTAAGGACTGCTCGTTGTGCTGAATTTATGACTGAGGAAGGAAGAAAGAAGGCAGCAGGAGTTTTAAAGGTATTTGGTGTAGATGGTCTAGTTGTTATAGGTGGGAATGGCTCATTTATGGGAGCTCAAAAACTTTCAAAGCTTGGAATTGCTACAGTGGGTATTCCTGGTACTATAGACAATGATTTGTCATATACAGATTATACATTGGGTTTTGATACTACCCTAAATACAGTATTAGATGCTATAAATAAATTAAGAGACACTTCTACTTCACATGAAAGAGTAAGTATAGTTGAAGTAATGGGAAGAGACTGTGGTGACATTGCTCTTTATTCAGGTATAGCTGGAGGAGCAGAAGGCGTTGTAATACCTGAAAAGGGTTACGATTTTGATGAATTATGCAAAATTATTCTTGAAGGAAAATTAAAAGGAAAAATGCATAGTTTGATTATAGTCGCAGAAGGAATTGGTGGATCAATCGAATTGGCTAAAAAAGTTGAAGATATTACAGGTATTGAAACAAGAGCAACTATTTTAGGACATATTCAAAGAGGAGGAAGTCCATCTGCCTTTGACAGAATGCTTGCTTCAAAAATGGGCGTTAGAGCTGTAGAAGTACTAATTGAAGGAAAATCATCAAGAGTTATAGGAATAAGAGATAATAAAATAACTGATGATGATATAGATGAAGCTTTAGCAATACCAAGGAAATTTGATGAAAGACTATATGAGATATCAGAGATACTTTCAAGATAGCTTTTGTTAAAACTAGAATGGATCTTATCAAGAAGTTATAAGTAGAATATAATAAGTTAATAGCTGTAATACTTGATATAGATGATCTGGAAATAAGAATATATTTTTCATGGTGGAAAGTTTGAACTTCAAAAGGAACTAAATTTATAGTGATTCGTGGATAAGAAGTTCTTGAAGATGCAACAAAATATTCCACTGTGTATACAGATTTATATAAAGATGTTATAGCAGGAATTATTACTATACTATGTAAACGTTTCTCGGTGAGTAATTCATACTTGCTATGCAGTTACCAATATTTCTATCTTAATTATTTAGCATGAATTAAGCAACAGCTTTGTGCTAACAACTAATATCAATACTTATTCTGATACAGAAGTTATGAGGAGTATCATAAAAAACATTGTCAGAAAAAATGAAGGAAATGCAGGAATAATCATCTGCTTTCCTTCATTTTTTTATTTGAATCTATGTACAGTCACAAATATTTATATGGCTTTAGGCTGTATCCATTCCATAATTTGTACTCAGTATGTTCTTAATAAATACTTTGATTAGTATATTATTATAAGACCTATTCTCTTTCCATAACTATTCTCGGTATATCAACAAAATGCAAAAATTTATTCCGATCTTTTATGTGTTTTTTACTAATAAAATTAAAATTGGGGTAAGTAGAAAAATATGTAGGAGGAGAAAATTAGGAATGAGAGATCTATTATTCATACAACCTAAAAATAAAATTTCGTGTGATAATTTATAAAAAAAATAAAATTTAATTTTTTATAAATTATATTGACGAAATAAAACTTTTGTATTATTATAAAAACATAGTAAGAAATAAAGTTTTTCAAAAATATCAAGTGGTAAAAAAATATTTTGTGTATTTAAAATAATTTTTACTACTGTAAATAAAAAGGGGATGTAAAGTATGAAAAAATCATGGTTAGAATTAGAAGGAAAAACAGTAATTGTTACAGGTGGAGCATCTGGTATAGGAAAGGCAGTAGTTCAAGAATTTTTGGATAATGGAGCTAATGTAGTAGTAGGAGATATGAGTCCTAATGCACCAGAATTTAAAAAGAAAGATAATAGTGGCGAAGAATTGTATGTAAAAACAGATGTATCAAGTTATGATAGTGTAAATGAAATGGTTTCC